>JALSKR010000151.1 GCA_026988735.1 Sulfurimonas sp. | reverse complement strand
GTAAAGCAGGTAACGTAGCAAAAGTAGGAAATATTGAAATTTCTCAAACAAAATTAAATATGGTTTATTCTAGTATTTATAGCCAATACAATCAAGCTATGAAAGGTACATTGGATGATAAAAAAGCCAAAGAAATGGGCCTTATTCAACAAGCATTTGCAAGACTTGCAACACAAGCCAAGATTCTTAACCTTGCCAATGAATTAGGGATTATCGTTTCAGATAAAGAGGTTGTAGATAAACTTCAAGCTATTCCTTCCTTCCAAAGAGAGGGTCACTTTGACAAAGAGATATACAATGCATATCTCACATCACAAAGACTCAAAGCAAAAACATTTGAGGCAACGCTTAGAGAAGAACTTGTCATACAAAAAACAATGGCACTCATTTCAGTTGATGCCCTACCATTTGAGATAGAAGCAATCTCGGCTGCGATGAATGTAAGTGACAAACTTGCTTACCAGGTATTGACAGAAGCAGATGTAAACTTTGTAGCAGATGATGCAAAAGTAAAATCTTTTTGGGAAATGCAAAAAGAAAATTTTATGACACCTCAAATGTATGATCTTTCTATCGTATGGACAGAAAGTAAAGATGCACAAGTCACAGAAGATGAGATTAAAGCGTATTATGATACCAATAGCTTCAACTACACAAATGCTGAAGGGAAACAACTCTCTTTTGAAGAAGCAAAAGCGCAGGCAAGCAACGACTTAAAACTTAAGAAAACGAAAAAATCTGCACAAAAAGCATATATTGCATTCAAAAAAGGCAAGTTAACACAAAGTGAAAAAATCACTTTACCAATGGGCGACTTGAAGTTGACATCAGATGTTTGGAATGCCTTAAAAGAGAAAAATGTGGGTGACATTCTCAAACCAAAAGTGGTTGGCGATATGTATGCTACAATCAAGATAGAAAATATCGTTCTACCTAAGGTAAAAACGTATGATGCAGCGAAAGAAGAAGTCACTGTTTTATATGCTACACAAGCTAAAAAAGAAGCACTTTTAGCTCTTGCTGAAGAGAGACTTAAAACATTCAATGAAAAGAATGCTACCATCTCT
The DNA here is from genome assembly GCA_026988735.1 of Sulfurimonas sp. Lineage (GTDB taxonomy): Bacteria > Campylobacterota > Campylobacteria > Campylobacterales > Sulfurimonadaceae > Sulfurimonas. The sequence continues at coordinate 1,049 of JALSKR010000151.1, read as the reverse complement.
GATTTTGTCAAGTTAGAAGAAAATGTCAATCTAAAACCACTAAATAACCAAGAAAGTTTACAATTTTTACAAAAACTCTTTACATCCTCAAAAGAAAAAGGTATCATTAGCGTAGCGGATAAAATAGTTGTTTACACTATTTTAGAGCAAAAACTTGCTCCAGTTGATGCAAATGAAACAGAATCTGTAAAACAAACTGTCAATACATTGAAACAAAATACATTAGAATCAAACTTGATTAAAATGTTAGATAAAAAATATCCAACAGAAACCTATATGGGAGGACTTACAAATTGAGTGACACAATTTTAGCTATTGATATCGGTTCTACTAAAATATGCGCTATCATTGCTGAGATTTCAGACTCAAATGAAGTCACTATCCAAGGACATGGCATCACAAAATCCCAAGGGATTAAAAAAGGTGCCATCACCAATATTGAACTTGCTTCAAAATCTATCAAAAAAGCCATTAACGATGCAAAACGTATTGCAGGATCAAATATAACTTCTGCAACAGTTTCTATTTCTAATGCTTATGCCAAATCTTTAAACTCTACAGGTATTGTCAATATCCCACATAAAGACATCTCAATTAAAGAGATTAACCGTGTAATGCAAACAGCTCTTTACAATGCAAATGTACCGAATGAGTATGAAGTAGTACATGTACTCCCTTATAACTTTAGAGTAGATGACCAAGACTTTATTGAAGATCCATTTGGGATGAATGCCTCTCGAATGGAAGTAGATGTCAACATTATCATGACACAAAAATCAAATCTATCAAATCTCAAAAAAGCTGTACGTTCTGCAGGTGTTGAGATAGATGGTATTGTGCTTGCAGGATATGCCTCAGCCATAGCCGTCATGGATGAAGATGAAAAAGAACTCGGTGTTGCAGTCATTGACCTCGGTGGGCAAACATCTAACCTTGTTATACATACAGGTAATTCTATTCGATATAACGACTTCTTAGGTGTAGGTTCAAACCATATTACCAATGATTTATCTATGGCATTACACACGCCTCTGCAAATAGCAGAAAAT
>JALSKR010000150.1 GCA_026988735.1 Sulfurimonas sp. | reverse complement strand
AACTATTTTTATGAAAAACACAAATAAACTTTAAAGGAAAAAAAATGCCAAACAGAACCCTAAAAAACAGTAGCTCTTCTTATGCAAATCTAAACCAGAATCCCTCTTTTAAATTTGCAAACAATCATGCACTGATGATCTACAACAGTGATGCTCTTTATACTTTTATACCTAAAAACGGCTGCTCTACCATGCGACTATCTTTGGCGATGGCAAACGGATGCATCAGAGATACAAAAGATTACAATTGGATTCACAAGAACAACGGTACATTTGTAGCAAATTTGGCAGAAACCATAAAAGCCAAATATACTTTTGTTATTTTGAGAGATCCTTTTAGAAGACTTGCAAGTGTTTATATAGACAAGATTGTAGACAGAACTGTTGAAGCCTGGAGTCTTTATGACAGACTTGACAGAAAAGTTGAGCTCAAAGAACTGACATTTAAAAAGTTTGTCGAGACAATTGCAAAACCTGGTTTTTTTCGAAGCAATATTCACTGGCGACCGCAGGTAGACTTTTTGATGTATGCTGAGTATGACGACTACTTTTGTTTGGAAGATTTTTCAAAAGCCATTCCCCTCATAGAAGAAAAAGCGAACATAAAAGTTCATGATGCCCGCAACCTCACAAAACATGGACTGGATCAGTATGAAACCATAAATGACAAAGATTTTTCAAACACTTTGCCCGTAGAAATATTTAATTTAAAAGACAAAGGCTATGCTCCCTCTTATGAAAGCCTCTACACTGAAGAGCTTAAAGAGTTGGTAAGTACCTTGTACAAAGATGATTTTTCATTATATACAAACAAATTTGGAAAAGAAAATCTATTATTTTAAAAAGTATTTATTTTAGTTCCATACAATACAAAAGCTGTTATAATTTGCACAATGATTCTGCAAAGGTGTAAAAGATAATGTTCAAAAGCAAAAAACAAAAAGAGTTTGAAAAATATAAAACGATTGTAGAAAAAAGTGGACTGTTTGACAGCAGATACTATTTGCGAGCCTATACTGATGTGAGAAGAGCAAGTGAAACGCCTATAGACCATTTTATAAAAGTGGGGCTGAAGGAAGAGAGAAAGCCAAATGAATGGTTTGACCCTGTTTGGTATAACGAGTATTATGAGGATGTGACAGAAAATGGTGCTTACTCTTTTATTCATTATATTATATATGGGAAAAAAGAAAACAGACACCCTAATAATAGTGAATATTTAAAGTTTGAAGAATCGGTCAATCATTTAGAAGCACTGTTTGATGCCCAAAGCTATTTACAAATAAATGAAGATGTAAAAAAGGAGGTAGAAGGAAAACACTCTCTAGGGGCTTTTGAACACTTTAAAAAAGTAGGTTACAAGGAAGTGTTTTCTGCTCAAAGAAGACTTGGAAATGAATTTCCTTTTTTTACTTTAGATACGTACAAAACAGTCAATGAAGATTTGCGAGAAGTGGATGCAGGTGAACACTTTTTTAAATATGGCTATAAGGAATATATACAAGGTCTCCGCATTCTTGGTGGCAATTATCCTTTTGAATTTATAGAAAGTTTAGAAACATTACTGAGAGATAAATTTGATGAAAAAAGCTATATAGAAGCAAATATAGATCTTCAAAAAGCTTTAGAAGAAAAGCAGATTAAAAGTGGATGGGAACATTTTAAAAAATATGGAATCAACGAGATAAGAGAAGGCAAACGAAAGATTCATAAAGATATTCCACTCATGAGTGAACATGAATATGTCAACTATAACAGTGATATATTTGATGCCTTAAAACGGGGTGATATCAGTTCTCCTTACGAGCATTTTCTTGTATCTGGGGTACAGGAATATTTAGATGGAAGTAGAAAGTTTCCTGACTCTTATATATCAGTGTATCAGTATTATGAGCCTACGCTTACAGATGAGATTAAACAAGAGATAAACTCATTTCAAAAAAAACCGCTTATTTCCATCGTGATGCCTGTTTATAATGTCGACCCGAAATGGCTTGATTTGGCTATTAACTCTATAGAAAGACAGTGGTATGAAAACTGGGAGCTTTGTATTGCAGATGATGCAAGCACAAATCAAGAAACAGTAGACTTTCTAAAAAGTCTCAATAACCAGAAAATCAAAATAACTTTTTTAACA
>JALSKR010000149.1 GCA_026988735.1 Sulfurimonas sp. | reverse complement strand
TATACGAAGATTTTTTATGTCTTAATAAGAAATTAAAAAGTATACTTAATTTATCAGTTAAATTAAAAATAGGGAGAATAACTACACATGGCATACAAAAGTTTATCAAAAAAAGATGCTCCAAAAAATATAACAAACATTGAAAAAGAACTCAATGAAAATGATTTTATTGTCTCTAAAACAGATTTAAAAGGAAAAATCATCTACTGTAATGAAATATTTACAGAGATGGCAGGGTACCCTGCTGCCGATTTAATAGGCTCAAACCACAATGTCATTCGCCATCCTGATATGCCAAAGATAGCCTTTAAAATACTATGGGATTTACTCAAAGCAAAAAAAGAATTTTTTGGCTTTGTAAAAAACCTTTCAGCTGATGGAAGTTACTACTGGGTATTTGCCTACATTACACCTGATTTTGACACAAACAACAATGTCATCAGTTACACATCGGTAAGAAGAAAAGCCTCATCTTCCGCAGTCCAAGCCATTATCCCTATTTATAAATTATTGGTTGATGCTGAAATGAGGGGAGGAATGGAAGCTTCCCAAACAATTTTAAATGATTTTTTAGCACAAAAAAATCTCTCATATGATGAGTTAGTTATAAATCTTCAAAAAGGGATGTCACTATGAATATTCTTAAAAACACTCAGGTTCTTGCTCTTTTGACAGTTGTCATACTTATGGGAGTTCTTTTAATTTTATCTTCAAAGCTTATTTTTGGAGTGCTTGGTATTGTTTTGGGTATAGCCTCTTTATTTATACCGCATAACAAAAGAAGACGCGCTAATGATCCGATTATAGATAAAATTGAAACGGTATTACAGGATGTACAACATGGAAAACTGGCAAACCGTGTCATTATATATAAAAATGAAACAAGACTTGAAAAAATAGCATGGAATATTAATAATGCACTTGATCAGATGGAAATTATTTTGCGTGAAACAAGAAATACCATTCATGCAGTAAGTCAGGGGCAGATGTACAGAAGTATGTTTCCATCAGGATTGCACGGTGAGTTTAAAGAAACAGCCCTTGCTATTCAAAAAGCAATTTCTGCTATGAAAGCAAATGAAAAATACAAACTCATGGGAGTCCTTACTACTGAATTTTCAAAACTAAACGGGGGAACAAAAACAAACTATGAAGTTATCAGCAACAATATAGACACATCAACGACTGCTTTTGCAAATGCAGCTGCACTCACAGCAAATGCCTCACAGGCAGCGAACAATACTTATAACGCAGTAGAAGCCACGAAAGATGAAGTAGCAAATCTTAACGAACTCGTTTCTAAAACAGTTGATGCAATAGAGCAGTTAGATACAAATGTAAATGACATAACTACCGTTGTCAATCTCATTAAAGATATAGCCGACCAAACAAATCTTCTTGCACTTAATGCTGCCATAGAAGCTGCCCGTGCCGGAGAACACGGACGTGGTTTTGCCGTTGTTGCCGATGAAGTGCGTAAACTTGCAGAAAGAACAGGCAAGGCAACCGGAGAAATCAGCATTACCATTCAAAATTTACAGCAACAATCAAATGAAATCTCTGAAAATGCTGGCAATATGAGTGAAATTGCCATCAATACAAATAATACAATGGAAAATTTTGCACAGACGATAGATACTTTAAAAACAGATATTCATACTGTTTCTCTTGATGCCGGAAAAAATGCTTTTGCTCTCTTTTTAGCAAAATACAAAGTACATCATATTATTTTTAAATCAAATGCCTACTCAGCCGTTGTCAACGGAACAGCAACTGAAACAATTAAAAAAGACTATAAGCATTGTGGATTCGGCTCTTGGTACTATACCCAAGGACAAAAAGTTTTTGCTTCAAATTCAACTTTTCAAAAGATGGAAGCTGTTCATATCAAGTTTCATGATCTCATAAACAAAAACCTTGATTGCGCATTAAATGGCGGATGTGCAACAAAAACAAATATAAAAGAAGAAATCATCAATAGATTTGCTGAAGCTGAAATTGCCTCTACAAAACTCTTTCAACTTATGGATGAGCTAATAGAAGAAGTAGGTGAGCATGTAAATATGGAAGAAGTTCTTTTTTAAGAACTTCTCTCTCAATTTCCTTTTAGCTTGCGCTTGAGCTTCATTTTTCTTTTT
>JALSKR010000148.1 GCA_026988735.1 Sulfurimonas sp. | reverse complement strand
TCGGCACTCACTCCTGCACCACTGAAAATAATTACTTTTGCCATGATCTCCTCCAAGCTTTCATTTTATGCCATTTTACACCATACATCAAAATCATTGCATAACAGACAATGCCCACGAGATAAGACATCTGCATATCTGCCGTTATTTGTGCCACTTTTCCAAAGACAAGTGGTAACACTGCTCCTCCGGCTATTGCCATTATAAGCAAGGCACTTCCTTTTGCTGTATGTTTTCCCAGGTCTTTTAGTGCTAAAGGCCAGATTGTCGGCCAGACAAGGGCATTTGCCAGACCAAGCATTGCCACAAAAGCCACACTGTCGGGAAGCCCTGTTATGATATGTGACTCAGTCGTAGAACTAAATGCTACTCCAAACAAAAACACAATACCTAGCAAAGCAGAAAAAACAAGTGCTTTTTGTTGTGATAGAAATTTTGGTATAAAAAAGACACCCACTAAATAGCCTGCAACCATAAAACTCATAGTATAAGCTGTTAATGACGTGGCATTTGGCATACCAAGACTCTGCCCATACAGCCCAATCGTATCACCTGCTATAACCTCTATACCGACATAAAAAAAGAGTGCCAAAGCACCTAAAACAACCCGGGGAAAAGCAAAAATATTTGCTGTATCATAAGGGTCATCTTCAAACTCCACTTCAGGCAAAGAGGAAAACCAGACAAAAAATGCCAAGAAAAACAGTATCCCTGCCATTACCATATAAGGTCTAATGAGCTTATGTGCCAACTCTTGTGTATCTATACTTGCCAGATTTACACCAGAACCGATGTCTGCCAGGATAAATACTGTAAAAAGAAGCGGCGCCAAAACACCTGCACTTTTGTTAATAAGTCCCATTATACTGATGCGCATAGCTGCCGATTCGATAGGTCCTACCAAAACTATGTAAGGATTGGATGCGGTTTGCAGTATTGTGAGTCCTGTTCCAAGTGTAAAAAGTGCCGCTAAAAAAACTGCAAACTCCCCGCTTAACGCGGCAGGAATAAAAAGCAAAGCACCCAGACCCATTACAAAGAGTCCCAAAGCCATCCCTTTTTTATATCCTGTTTTTTCCAAAATGAAGGCCATTGGCAACGCCATAACCGTATAGGCAATATAAAAAGAAAAAGTGACAAAAAGTGCTTCAAACTCATTCAAGTCACAAATAACTTTCAGATAGGGAATCAAAGAACCATTGAGCCATGTTACAAATCCAAATATAAAAAACAAAGCACCTATAATGCTCATCGCCAAAAAACTCGAACGCTTATGCATTTTTTACCTCCGCAAGATACCTTGCCACCCCGTCTTCATCGTTCGTATGTGCTAACACTATATCGGCACGGCGTTTTACACCCTCCTGCGCATTTGCAACTGCCACAGAAGTATTTGCGAGTTCAAACATACCAATATCATTAAAATTGTCCCCAAATACCGTTAATTTTTTCAAATCAAAGCCGGCTGCTTCGCTCACACTCTGTATGCCGTGAGATTTGTCTGCATCTTTATGCAGCACCGTCAAGAAATAACACCCCATATAGGCTTCGGGTGCCAAAATATATTTGAGTTGCTCTTTAAAAACAACCTTGAGATTTTTTTCCAATTCTCTTAGAAGCGCTTCATTTCCCATATAAACAATTTTAAAATTATTTTGCATCGCCCGTAAATCTTTAAAAACCTGTGTATGGTCATCATTCACATAGCGTTTTATTATTTCACTTTGGTAACTGTTCAGTGTTGTAGCATAAGAAAACGCTTCATTGAGTTCGCCCTCAGCCAAAGAGAGCACAAAAGGGAAAATACCAAGCTTTGCACCCTCTTCTATGATGGTATCTCCCGCCTCTTTGGTAACAAATTTGGTATCAATTATTTTTTTGTCTGTTGTGGCTATGAGTGCGCCATCGAGCAGTATCATCGGTGCGTTTACATGTATACCTTCTAAAAACTGCATCGTTTTTTTATAGGTTCTTGCTGTTGCAACTGATAAAATCGACTCCGAGGCATACGAGTTCCACGTTTTTTTAGTATAATCACTGATAGATAAATCACTCCGTAAAAATGTGTGATCTAGGTCTGTTATGTAAATATTTTTCATAGATGTAGTATATCAAAATTGTGAGGTAAACTTTGAACAAAGCAGTAG
>JALSKR010000147.1 GCA_026988735.1 Sulfurimonas sp. | reverse complement strand
GAAAATATTAAGCAGTTGCAATTGCCCTATAGATACCCCTGAATAATCTGGATAAAAACGGTATGAAATCAGTACTTATTTATAATATTTTATAATTTTAATGGGGTTCTATTGCATAATTCGGGTTTAATAAGTCATACTGAGTTGAATCAGCAACCCAACCGAAGAGACCTGAATTCATATCAAATTTTGTATTTGTCGGTACACCTTCAATGAAAGTTTTACTATCCCATCCAATTGGAAAAAAGAAAAAGTTTTTTGTTTGCTTTACTTTACAAGACTGCACCTCTGTACCATAGACACTTTCAATGCCTAAAAGTTTAAAATACTCAAAACCTTTGACTATGCCGTTTTGTACCTGCATAAAAGTTAAAGGCATATGATTTGTAAAATCAAAGTTTACACTGACAGTTTCTGTGAGTGTTTTTGAATTTTCTCCAAAGAAAAAGCGAAACATGGATTTTGCCATAAATATCATCGGTTTAAAAACTTCTCCGAGAATGCTGATTCTTCCTGTATTTGGATCAATTTTAGGCTGTACATAATTGGTATTGTCCAGTTTGCTTGCAAGTGTCAGCAGGGTTGTTTCCGTATCTTCTAAAACAGAGTCTGACTGTATGCTGGATTTAGAGGAGTTTTCGCCCAGTAGACTTGCGCCGTCTCCAAAAAATGGCATCCATTGGCTCATGCCAAAGAAATTTTGAAATTTACATGTAAGGCTGTTCGGATTAAAAGTAAAAAAGATGCCGTCACATCCTGTCGTCTCATTTATCATTAAGGCATTGTAATCAAGCAGTGAAGGCTGTTTCGTAGTAGAAGCCTGATTGATACTGTTTGTATCAATGGCAGATTCTTTTTTTATGCGATAGTCTTGTTGGAGACCAAAAACAATGTTTGCCATATATCTGTTTCTTGCTTCAACGGTATTTTGTGTCAAAGCAGATACTATAGTCGTGTCATTCTGTGGAGAAAAATAGGTCTTTATCAGTTTTACCAAATAACCAAAAAAAGTTTTTGGTTTTTCATTGTTATAATCATTTGTACCGTCATCTTGATAATATTTACCGTCTCGAAAAACATCCAAAGCATAAAAAGCATCATCATGATTTGTATCATAGTTTTGTGCAGAATCAAAAGGAATTCTGTATTCACCTGTTGGTAAAGCTTGTCCCATGGCATCTTTTTTAAGTTCATTATTATCTAAGGTTCCTTGATTTATCAGAAACGGTTTTTGTCCTGAACAGCCTTCTTCAGGCAAGCCACCGTCTTTACATGTAAAGGAGTTTTCTATTGTAAGTTTAACATTGGCAGCGGTTGCAATGTTGGTAAAGTTTGACTGGTCCTGTGCAGCATCAGAAAATTTTCCCCAAAAATTGTTGATTTTAAAATTTTGCGTATTGATTTTGACATTTTGGTACATAATCTTGTCACCATACTCATTTTGCATGTCCTCTTCTTCATACGGTGTCTGCAATGTAACATTCGTTGTTGTTGTTTTTGCCGAGAGTACCAGTGTCAGTACCAAAAAACCTAAAAGTATAATTTTCTTCATTTTTTCCCCTTCTTAATTTTCATCAATGTTGTTTAAAACCATAATATTATGAATGTACTGACTCACTTTTTCATTTAACTGTGCATCTGTGAGACTTCTGTTCGCATCATACAGTTCCTGCTTTTTTTTACAGGCTGCTATAATCAAACGCTCCTGTGTATGCTGCAGATTTTCCAACTGGTTGACTTTATGAAGATTGTCACTCTCCCCGCCCATAAACCAGATAAACCAAAACAGCAACATAATCGCCAAAAACAATGGTACCAGCGCTGCAGAACCTCTTCTCATAACTTTCCTATTGTATAACTCAGTATCGCGGCAATGCTCATAGCCGGAGCAAAGCCATAGCTTTTCTTTTTCACAGCAGCCAAAATGATGAGATGTATCAGCCCTGAAAATATGATAAAATATCCAACTCCTTCCAAACCTACAAAAAGTGCACAAAAGGCACCAAACCGTAAGTCACCGCCGCCAAAAGCCATATTAGACTTCTTGCATAACCCATTAATCCACCTGAAAACCTCTATCAAAATTGATTAAAGCGCAAATGAGATTAAACCTCAAACCAAATCGTTTTCTACGGTTACGATATTTATGAGCAACTAT
>JALSKR010000146.1 GCA_026988735.1 Sulfurimonas sp. | reverse complement strand
GCACCGACCTGCTTTGAAACACATTTGGATGCCGAGGCTATTTCTGAAGCTATATTTATAAAGTTTTTATCGCTGAGCATAGTTTACTTTGGAAGTCTGATAATGTTAATGTCCGCATTGTCACGCAGTCTTGCAAAATAGTCACTCAATACCGCTTCACGCTTTTGCGCCATTATTGCGTTAATTATTTGAGGCTTCAAACTTTTTAAATCAACTTTTTTTGACTTTGTTGTTGATTTGACATAACAACACATAAAGCCTCCTCTTCCATCAGGCAAAACAGGTGTAAAGTGATCTTGTGGCGTTTTTTCCAATATTGCCGCAAGCTGTGGCGGGATTTTATTATACGGAAGTACCTGCTCTTGTGTTTTAATATCCGGTGAATAAAACATTGGGTTGTCTATTTTTTCCTGCAGTCGACTTTTATCTTTTGATTCGTTTATAATGACAGAGAAAGATTCAGAATGATTAAACTGCTTTTTGTGCAGTTCGTAGTACTCTTTTATCTCTTCATCACTTGGTTCTGAGAGCGAAGACATTGCAATCGCTGCATAAAGTTTTTGACTTAAAATTTTTTGTCTAATTTTTTCTTTGAACTCTTGTGAGCTAAGACCGCTTTGTTCCCTTACGGCATCATACAATTGACTTATACTCAACCCGTTTGCTTTTGCCATTTTCTTAATATCATCATACACTTCTGCACTTGAAACCGAAATATTTCTTTTTTCAATTTCAAGTTCCTCAAGCTTTTTACGAATCAAAATATCAGAAGCTTTTTTTGCATCTATATGTGCTGTTTGCATCTCTTTTTCAACATCAAGCAGAGTAATCGCTTTATCCTCAACAACAACAGCCACACCGTCATAAACCTCTGCATGTAAAAAACCTGCAAACATAAGAACAAATAGTAATTTAAACATAAAAATCCATTTTATTAATTTTAAGAGGTATTTTACCAGCCTTTAACCAACAATTGCCTAAAATTACAAGAAACTTTTTATGTAACCTTACCTTAGAGGGCAAATCCTCCTTGCCAGTCTGAGCCTCACGCTAAGTTTACATAAAAAGTTAAAAAATATATAAATCAAAAGGTTATTATCATGGTTGTTACACGTTTTGCTCCAAGTCCTACAGGATACCTCCACATCGGCGGTTTACGTACTGCTCTTTTTTCTTATCTGTGGGCAAGAAAAAACAATGGAAAATTTCTTTTACGTATTGAAGATACAGACAAAGCAAGAAATTCCGAAGAAGCAACAAAAGCCATATTAAACGCTTTTGAATGGCTAGGTCTTGAAGCGGACGGAGAGATTACCTACCAAAGCAAACGCGAAGATATTTACAAAAAATATATACAACAGCTTCTTGATGAGGGGAAAGCCTATAAATGTTATATGAGCAAAGAAGAACTTGACGCGCTCAGAGAAACACAAATGGCAAATAAAGAGCGTACAAAATATGACGGAAGATACCGTGATTTTACCGGAACGCCACCTGATGGTGTTGAGCCTGTTATACGCATAAAAGCACCACTAAGTGGTGAAATCATTGTACATGACGGTGTTAAAGGAGACATCTCTTTTCAGGCAGAAGATATTTTGGATGATTTTGTCATTGCCAGAGCTGACGGAAGTCCGACATACAATTTTGTTGTAGCGATTGATGATGCCTTGATGGGTGTCAATGAAGTTATCCGTGGAGATGACCACCTCTCAAACACTCCAAAACAGATAGTTGTTTATGAAGCACTCGGATTTGAGATTCCAAAATTTTATCATGTTCCTATGATTCATAATGCACAGGGCAAAAAACTCTCAAAACGTGACGGAGCAACAGACGTTATGGCATACAAAGAGATGGGATACCTGCCGCAGGCACTGCTTAATTTTCTTGTACGTCTGGGGTGGAGTCACGGCGATCAGGAGATTTTTTCCATGGAGGAGATGAAAGAGCTGTTTGATCCAAAAGACATCAACAAGTCAGCTTCCATTTACAATACAGAAAAACTCGACTGGCTCAATGCCCACTACATCAAAAATACGCCAAACGAAGAGCTTACCGAACTCCTCACAGATTTTGGCGTCGTTTTGAGTTCGCATGACAAAAAAGAGATTTTACTCGATGCCCTCAAAGAGCGGGCAAAAACTTTAAAAGAGCTGGCA
>JALSKR010000145.1 GCA_026988735.1 Sulfurimonas sp. | reverse complement strand
ACTGTCAAACATAAACATAAACGCTCTAAAATTGATGATGAATTCATTCAATATTTTGATACTAATACAAAAAAACAATTAGATGAAATGACAAAAACAATAAATGATTTTATGCACTATTTTCGGCCAAAAAATGAATCAGAATTTTTGATAAATGATATTATAAAACATAATATAAGTATTATAGAACCTCTGTTTTTGGCAAATAATATCACTATTGTATATAACAATAAAAGTACAAAAGAACTCACAATACATAATGATATGATTGGGCAGGTAATCATTAATATTTTAAATAATGCAAAAGATGCTTTAATTGAAAATTCGATTGAGCATAAAATAATTCATATCACACTTTCAAGTCAAAACAATCACACCCAAATTACGATACAAGACAATGCAGGAGGAATTGCGAAAAAAATTATTGATAAAATTTTTGATCCCTATTTTAGTACAAAAAATGACAAAGGAACAGGATTGGGACTATATATGAGTAAAATCATTATTGAAACCTACTACAAGGGGAGTCTCTTTGTCTCCAACACTGATAAAGGAGCGCTTTTTACTATAACAATTTCTTAAAATTATACATCATAATGGAAGCAGCCACACCGACATTAAAACTTTTGATACCCGCTTGCATTTCAATGCTTACAACCTCATCACAGAGATCCAAAATATCCTGTGAAATCCCCTTCCCCTCATGCCCCATAATGAGTACCCATTTTGTGCTTACATGTAAAGCCGACAAAGGCGTTGCATCAGGTGTTACTTCTGCCGCATAAATTTTATAACCGAGGGATTTTAAAGCACTGATTGTTGCAAAAATATCACTATAGACATGAATGCCCAACATATGTGCATACCCCATAGAAACACGCAAAGCACGTCTGTTAAAAGGATGTGGAGAGGATTTTGGCAAAAAATAACTGCTCACACCTAGTGCCGCAGCACTTCTGGCAATTGAACCGACATTTTCACTTGAGGTGATGTTATCAAGCATTATAATTGTATCACCGGCACTGGCAAGTTCTATATCATCCGGACGTATACCGTGTGCCATACAGTTGTGGTGTATTTTATGTCCGACTATTTTGCTCATCTCTTCTTTTGTTGTCAGGTATATTTTTGAAATCCCTTTACATGTAACGAGCGGCATATATTCATCATAATACTCCTGTGTGGCAAGAATACTCTTTATTTGTATGTCACTCTCAAGTAAAAGATTCACTACCTTGGGACTGTCTGCTATAAAACTTCTGTCACTCCGAAAAGCATTGTCTCGCAGTTCTTTATAAACCTGCAGTTCTTCTGCATCAATATTATCAATTTTTGTAATCATTTCATTATTTTAGGATAAAATAACTTATGAACATACTTTTAATGGAAGATGATCCTGTTTTATCAGATATTTTACTGGATTTTTTACGAGAAGAGTGGCAGGTAGATTATGCATATAATACCAAAGAGGTTTATGAACATCTTGAAAATTCCCATTACGACCTGTTTATATTTGACATAAATGTTATGGGGAAAAATGGCGTAGATCTGCTCAAAGAACTTCGCGCATTCAGTAATAATACTCCCACTATCTTTATAACAGCGTATCGCGACACAAAGCATCTGCAACAGGCTTTTGATGCCGGAGCCCATGACTATATCAAAAAACCCTTTGAGCTTGAAGAATTGCATGCCAGAATACTCAGTATAAAAAGAGTTTTCAATATTGAAACCCAGGAGTTTATTGCTCTGAGTGACACAATTATATTTTATCCCATGCAAAGAACCGTACATGTAAACAACGAACAAATCTCTTTGACAGCCAAAGACACACTGCTTCTGTCTTATTTTGTAAAGAACAGATCCCGTCTTATCAGTAATGAAGAAATTGTACAAAATATTTGGAACTTTGATACTCTACCAAGTGATGCCACTCTCCGTTCGCATATCCGAACACTCAGAGAAACCATAGGCAAAGAGAAGATAAAAACAATCAGAGGAGAAGGTTACATGTATGAATAAAATAACAAAAAGATCCTTCTACTCTTTTCTCTCTCTTTATCTTATCAGCTCATTTATGTTCCTGTCTCTTACTGCCTACTGGTTTTACACTTCTCAGGTCGCTATGGAAAAAAATGCCAACTTTTACAAGATGAATCACATAGCCGACATTGTCAG
>JALSKR010000144.1 GCA_026988735.1 Sulfurimonas sp. | reverse complement strand
CACACCTTGCGGCACCAGATCCTAAGTCTGGCGTGTCTACCAATTTCACCACATCCGCGTGGATAAGTTTTTAACGTCACTTCTGACAAAATAATATAAAAAATTTAGTGGTACCCCCTACACGATTCGAACGTGTGGCCTACGCCTTAGAAGGGCGTTGCTCTATCCAGCTGAGCTAAGGAGGCTAAAAGTGGTACGCCCGATAGGATTCGAACCTATAACCCTCGGAGCCGAAATCCGAAACTCTATCCAGTTGAGCCACGGACGCTACTACATTTGTTATATTATTTGTTTTTATAAATGGGGTGGGATACGGGATTCGAACCCGCGACCCCCGGCACCACAAACCAGTGCTCTAACCAGCTGAGCTAATCCCACCATAGTATAAAATTGAAATTTAAAAGTGGTCGGGGTGAAAGGACTCGAACCTTCGGCCCCCTGGTCCCAAACCAGGTACTCTAACCATACTGAGCTACACCCCGACCTATACACATTAAACAGACAGTTATGCTGATTAATGAGGCGAAATTATAGTTAATTTGATTCAAAATGTCAATAGTATTTGTAAATTCTTTTTATAAATTCATTTTTTTCTGTATAATAAGCCTAATTAAACACAGAAAGTTACGTATGAAAATAGCTAGATTTAGTAGGATTGGTTTTATAATGGCAGCAGCAGGCAGTGCTGTGGGACTTGGAAATATTTGGAAATTTCCTTATATTACGGGAGAGTACGGAGGCGGAGCCTTTGTTTTAGTCTATCTTATTACCGTATTACTTATCGGTTTTTCCATTATGACAGCGGAGATGCTCATCGGGTATCTTGGCAGGCGTGATACCGTGACTTCTTTTGAAGAGTTGGCACCAAAGCATAAAAATTTATGGAAATTTGCCGGTTTTCAGGGGTTGGCCGGTCTTTTTATCATGATATTTTATTCCGTAGTCATCGGATGGATTTTTAACTATATAGTCACATCACTGGCCTATCTTCCGTCGACAGTTGCCCAGGCAGAAACTACTTTTACAACAATGCTGCATGCGGATTTTTGGACACAGTTTTTTTATCATACTCTCTCTTTTGTTATGATTACCTATGTATTGCATAAAGGTTTAAAAGGGGGTATAGAAAAACTCAATATGTTTTTAATGCCGGCACTGATGATTATTTTGGCTTCGATGTTTGCATATGCTGTTACACTCGACGGTTTTTCAAAAGCTGTAACCTTTATGTTCTCTCCTGACTGGTCTAAAATAACCTCCGAAGCCTTTGTTGTAGCTGTGGGGCATGCATTTTTTACGCTCAGTCTTGGTATGGGCGCGATTATGACCTATGCCGCATCATTGGAAAAAAATGCAAATATTGTCAAGAGTGCTTTTTGGGTTGTATTTTTGGATACAACTATAGCCATTGTAGCAGGTCTTATGCTTTTTACATTTTTATACCAATACGGTTCGGGTCCGGCAAAGGGTCCCGGTTTGGTTTTTATCTCTCTGCCTGCCGCATTTTATGAGATGGGAATTATCGGTAATGTTTTTGCTGTGTTGTTTTTTATAGCACTTGCCTTTGCAGGACTGACCTCTTCTGTATCACTTGTAGAGCCAATGGTACAGTACTTTATAGACAGATTCGGATGGAGTCGTTTAAAAGCGACTCTCTCTATGGGTACATTTTTCTGGTTTTTTGGTATTTTTGCAATTCTTTCGAATATAGACGGTGCAAAAGAGTACCTTACCTGGAGTGGGAAAAACTTTTTTGACTGGGTAGACTATGTGACTGCTGCGATAATGTTACCTCTTGGCGGGCTTTTGATGGCGGTTTTTGTCGGCTTCGTCATGCCACGTTCAGAAGTGGAAGCAACGATGAAACCACAGTTAAAATGGGCCTTTGCGCCATGGTATTTTTCTCTTCGTTATATTACCCCTGTAGCGATGTTTGTTGTAATGCTGTCGCTTATGGGAGTGCTGTAATGGATACAATAAAACAAGAGTGCATGAAAATTTTAGAAAATGAGGGAGTCAATCCAATTTCGAGTATAGATTTTGATGTAAACAAGCAGCTTTATTCCCTTACATTTGAATATATTATAGATACCTATATGCAGGCGTCAGAAGAGTCAAGACTTGTATTTTTGAGTGCTTTGAAAAAAGCGGTAGTTGCAAAAGAGATGGGGATTGAAAAGTT
>JALSKR010000143.1 GCA_026988735.1 Sulfurimonas sp. | reverse complement strand
TGCAAACCACTGCTGTTTTGAATGATATGATGAAAATTTTAAAAGAGACCCCCGAACTTGATGATATAAATGACACGCAGACCTTTCGTGCATTTTTATTACAGTACAGCACAGTTGTCCCCTTAAGTACGGATATGATGGTAAAAGTAAAGCTGGAGAGCGCCCGGTCGAAATTTAGTTTTAATGCACTCCAGGATAATAACACAACAGAGGAGGGGAGTGCTGTCAAAAATGCTCTTATGGGATATTTTAGTGCTAAAATGATAAACAGTGAGTATGTTTATCTTCTTGAAGATTTAACAGGCGGTATAAAGGAAGACGGAATGTACAACAGTGCTCTGTTTGATGACAATCCTTATCTTTTCAGAGATTATATAAGTTCTGACGAACAGATAAAAGAATTAAATGAGTATTATAAAAAGACCTATCATGATAACAGTGTTGCACATATAAATCTGCATAAAATTTTTAATTTTGGAAATTATAAAAATTCTTCTTATGTGATTGATTTAAACTTTGTAAACAGGGATGTTTTTAATATAATGTCGGGGAAATATTATGAGCAGGAAAACACTGCTTCAGCAGATGATAATTTTTTTGTCGACTGTGATAAGTTGACAGCAGAAGAAAAAGAAGATTTGGAAAGAAAATTTAATGCAAGTTGTGATTTGCAAAAAATTATAGCAGTGACGCTTTTTATTACGCAAGACAAACAAAATGCTGAAATAAAATTTGAATACAACATAAAAACCAAAAAAGGATCAAACTTTGTTTACAAAATTTAAAAATAATTACAAAACAATTTTGTTGGATCCTTTCATGGAACCAGTGCAGATTGAAGAAAAAATAAATGTTATTTTGTCTCCGTCTTTATACTGGGTAAAGAAAATTTCTTTGCCTGTGAAATACATAAGAGAAGTGAAAAAACTGCTTCCTTCCATTTTTGAAGATATTCTGCCTGAGGGTCATTACAGTTATTATGTCTATAAAGAAAATGATGAGTATGTCGTTTTTGCCTATGAAGATAAAATGATTTTGGAACTGATGGCACAAAAAGGCATATCTCCTTCAAATGTTGCCAATATCTATTTTGCGCAGAGTGAACTTTCCTTTATGGAAGGCGCATATAAAGTAAATGAGAAACAGACACTTGTGGTCAAAAACGGTATAGTGATTCTTGTGCCTGATTCTTGGATAAAAGAAGTAGATACTCTTAAGCTCGATGACTTGAAACTATCAAAGCATGCTGTAGTACTGCAACAGTTTAATCATATTCTCAAAAAGTCCAGTTTTTACAAGATTGGTTTTGTTTTATTGTTTATCACAGGTATAATTTTTGGGGAATGGCTAATTACCATTGACAAAGCAGCCACGCTTGCGGATCAAAGAAGTGCTGTGTTTGCAAAGTATAATTTAAAGCCTACCATGATGCAAAATCAGGCTATTCATGCAGAACTGAGTAAAATATACAAAAAACAGATGAAACTGAGAGAATATATAGGATATTTTCTCAAAATGCATCTTGCAAAAAATGAAAGAATTTCCTACATAGGATTTGATTCCAAAGTGTTAACTGTGATTATAAAAGGCGTTACAGAGAGTAAAAAAATTATAGAAGCATTGAAACGTAAAGGTATTCATGCTAAAACCCAACTAAAAAATTCAGTACTGACTTTGGAGATAACTTTATGAACCGTTTAAATCCTCTTTATATTGGCATCTTTTTACTTTTGCTTTTGTTGTTTTTTGCTCTGAAGCTCATAGATGCAAAAAAAGAGCTCCATCAGGAAAAAATTCTCTATGAAAAAACGCTGAAAGTTTCTTTAGATACAAGTGCTTTAAAAAAAGCATTTGCAAACAAAGAAAAAGAGAAAAAGGAGATTTTACATATACTGTCAAATCCTGTTTTAAAGAGTGCTCGTATAAAAAAAGAGATGACAAACTCAGGGATACGTATCAGTTCTCAAAATATGGATATAAAAGCTTTGAATTTTTTAATGGGTAAAATTCTCAATACAACATTTAATATAACAATGCTGAAAATAAAAAGAATCAGCGAGAATAAATCAACGCTGGAGGTGAAGATAAAATGGTAAAAAAACTGGCTTTACTTCTGTTTTATGTTATGTTCTTTATGATGGCTTCTATCTATTTTGCCCCCAAAGTAAATATATATTATTTTGCCGAGCAGCAACTGCAAAAAAAAGGTATTGTACTGAATGATGAAACGCTGAATGACAAAGGGTTTACTCTTGAAGTAAACAATGCCGTTTTGTATGTGAAATCACTCGAAACCGCAAAAATACAAAAGATAAAACTGAACCTTTTTCTTCTGTATAACAGTGTAGAAGTTGAAAATCTGGTCTTCTCGGATATGGCATCAAGATTTATACCTTTACATGTAAAGAGTCTGTATCTTGTCTATACTGTGTTTGACCCTTTACATGTAACGGGAAAATGCAGTGGTGAATTTGGAGAGGCTGATATAAATATTGACCTTGTCAACAGAACTTTGCAAATTGTGATAAAACCTTCGAAAAAGATGTTGTCTCACTATCGTACAACACTGCGAAATTTGAAAAAAGATAAAAACGGAGGCTTCGTTTATGAACAAAGTTTCTAATTCTAAGATGTTGCAAATCATTACAAAACTGTTGATTTTAATAGCTCTATCAAAACTGTTTGCTCTCGTGTTGTTGTGGTATTTACCAGGCAATGGTATAGATGTAAAGATAAAAAAGAATTATCGTCCTCCATATCAGAGAGTAAACTTTACAAATATGCTTACACCATCACATACAGACACTAAGGGATATAAAAAAACAAAGCAAATGGGTGAGCACAGAAGTATTACCGATATGACTCTGGTCGGTCTGTACGGCTCAAAAAATTATGGATATGCCATAGTGGCAATGAAATCAAATTTGAAAAAAACTTCTATTATCGGAGTGGGTGAAACATATAACGGCTATATTTTGAAAGAAATCAATAACGATAATGTTGTTTTTACAAAAGACGGCAAAAACTATATACTGCGTTTTGTGAAACAAAAAACAAAAAATGTAAGTATAAACAGAGTTACGCATGATGAAATAGATAACGGTGTGGCAAATATATCAAGACAGGATATAAAGTTTTTTGAAAAAAATCCTCAAAAGATTTGGAAACAAATTGCCATAAAGGAAGTGATGGAAGATGGAAAAATTAAAGGTTTTAAAATAATGAGAATAAATAAAAATTCAAAATTTGCAGCACTTGGACTGCAAAAAGGTGATATTATTATTAAAGCAAATAATATTGATTTGACATCATACAAAGCAGTGATGAATATATATAAAAATATAAACAAACTAAGTGAAATAAGCTTGGTTGTTTTACGAAATAACACAGAAAAGGAATTGGTATATGAAATTCATTAAGCACATAGCATTGATACTACTTGTAACATTCTCTCTTCAGGCAAGAGAACAGGTGAATGTTAATTTTTCAAATTTGGCCATTGATGATTTTGTAAAGTTGGTAGCAAAAATTACACATAAAAATATTTTAATGAATTATAAGATAAACGGAAGTGTAAATCTTGTGAGTTCGGCACCTATTTATGATGATGAATTGATGGGTATGTTGGTTTCTGTTTTGCAGTCAAAAGGCTACTCTTTGGCACACAATGGATCGTATTATGAAATTGTCCGCTCTTCTGAAGTTGCAAGATCCAATGCTGATGTGGTCAAACCAAATCAAAAAGTATCTGGATCGTTGATGGTGACACAGGCTATCAAAGTAGAGGGTGAAAATGTAGATATTATAGCAGCAAAGATTCGTTATCTTATTTCAAAAACTGCAAAACTGATGACATTAAAAGAGAGTAATACTATTTTAATCACTGATTACCCAAAAAATATAGAAACCATTAAAAAAATCATCAAAGATATTCAAACAACAAACGACTCCATTGTAAAACTGATATATATAAAACATGCAGATGCCGGGAAACTGCAGGCCCGTTTGTTGGATATAAGCAAGTCAATATTTAATCCTAAGGTTGCTTCGGACAAGGTAAATATCATCTTTGACGAAAATATCAATGGTTTGATTGTTATCGGAAATAAAAAGAATGTGACAAAAATTGAAGACTTGGCTGAAAAACTTGATGTAGAATCAAATATTAGTCGATCAATTGAAATATACAGTTTGAAAAACTCTGATGCAAAAAATGTTATAAAAACTTTGAAAGAAATTATTTCCGATAAAACATACAAAGGTCTTACCACAAAACCAAATATCTCTTCAAACGAAGAAATCAATGCTATCATTGCAGTAGCTGATCCTGAAATGTTAAAAGGAATCAAAGTTATTATTGATACACTCGATAAAGAGAAATATCAAGTTTATGTTCAGGCAAGAATAATAAATATTAATAAAAACAACACAAAAAGTCTTGGAATGAAGTACGGCTTTGCTGCAGGTGATGTGTCTGCATCAGGGTTATATGCAATGAGTGCAAATTTTGGAGATACAACGCTACAAAATTTGGCATCTACATCAATACTTGATTATTTAGGAGCGATTGGTTCTGGAGCAAAAAGTGCATTGGCTCTTGGTGCAACACTTGATTTTTTACAAAGTCATGGGGCATCTACAACAATTTCAGACCCTTCAATTCTTTGCGTGAATAACAAACAGTCCTCAATTTATGTTGGTAAAACTATATCCGTAATATCAGGTGCTACAACAAATGCTGTATCTGGAGTAACTAACAACTATAAAAGAGAAAATATCGGTCTGACACTGCGAATAAAACCAAGAGTATCATCAAACGACAAAGTGACTTTGGATGTTGAGGCTTCTTTGGAAAATATTTTGAGTGATGATGCGGCAGGACAGCCTGTGACATCAAAACAAGAGGTAAAGACACAGGCGATTTTACGAAGCGGTGAAAGTATTATCATAGGTGGTCTTGTGAAATCTCTTGACAGAAAAACAAAAACAAAAGTTCCTTTGTTGGGAGACATTCCGTTGATAGGGGAGTATCTTTTTTCATCAACCGAAACAGTTAAAGAACAAGATGATTTAGTAGTAATTCTTACTCCTTATGTTATAGATAAAAGTGAAGAACTTTCAAAACTGCAAAGAGATTTAGGTGTCCTTTCAAGGATACAAAAAGAGTATAATGAAAAAATCTTTAAAAAGATAACAAGTAAAAAAAACCAAAAGACACAAAATAATACAAATACTGCAGTGCATGTCAAAGGGGTCTATTAATGCTTAGTACAGAAGTACTTCATGATCTACATTTACAAGTATATGAGCCTGAGGGTGTGTCAACGGAGGTCAGTGTTAAAAACTATCTTCTTTTCAGCAAAACAGACGAAGAAGTGATTGCCTGTGTCTGTGAAAGATATTTGGTAGAAGCGAGTAACTATTGTACGAAACTAGACATCAAATATCCTCTCAAGATGCTTGATGAAGACTCGTATGACAGGCTTTATAACCGTTTTTTGGAACTTCGAACAGACAAAGCTATAGAGACGATGCAAGAAGACTCTTCAGAAGAGAATGAACAAGAAGACATCTCTTTAACAGATTTTCTAAGAACCTCGAGTGATATTTTAACGAGTGAAGAATCAGCACCTATTATCAAGTTTGTAAATGCGCTCTTTTATCAAGCTGTAAAAAAAAGAGCTTCAGATATTCATATAGAGGTAAAAGAGAAGAGCGGTGAAGTCCGATTTCGTATAGACGGAATGTTGAGTAAAAATGCGGATTTGGACAAAAAAGTTGTCAGTCTTATCATCAGTCGTATTAAAGTTATTTCAAACTTGGATATATCTGAAAAACGTATTCCCCAAGACGGAAGAACACAGATAAAAATTGCAGGAGAAATTCTTGATATCAGGGTTTCGGTACTGCCTACTTTTTACGGTGAAAGAGTTGTTATGCGTATTTTGATGCAAAGTTCACAGATACCGCAGATAACAGAGCTTGGATTTCATCAGGATATGATTGAAAAGATTAAAAGTCTGTTGCGTCTTTCCCATGGGATTATTTTAGTGACCGGTCCGACAGGAAGTGGAAAAACAACTTCCTTGCACTCTTTCTTGCGAGAAGTAGAGTCTCCTGAAAAAAATCTTATTACAGTTGAAGATCCTGTAGAGTATAAATCAGACTCTATTGCACAGATTCAGGTAAATGAAAAAGTAGGACTCACTTTTGCGAGTGCTCTGCGTTCAATTTTACGCCAAGATCCTGATGTCATTATGATAGGGGAAATCAGAGATGAAGAAACAGCATCTATTGCGGTACGCGCAGCATTGACAGGACACCTGGTGTTTTCTACAATACATACAAATTCAGCGTCTGCTACGATATCAAGACTGGTCGATATGGGAATCGCACCTTTTTTAATATCATCTTCTATTTTAGGTATTTTGGCGCAAAGACTGGTGCGTGTATTATGCTCTGAGTGCAAAGAAGAAGATGTTATAGCTGAGAATTTTGCCGATGATTATAATATACCAAAGAACAGTAAAATTTTTAAAGCAAAAGGATGCCCTGCATGTAATTACAGTGGCTACACAGGCAGACGATCCATAGGCGAACTTCTGATTATGAATGATAAAGTAAAAGACCTCTTGAAAACTACGGCGGATGAGCACAGTATCAAAGAAGCACTGGAAGCCGACGGTTTGCAAAGTATCTCTTTTCAACTCTCCAACATGGTTTTAAATGGAGAGACTTCGCTGGATGAAGCAATCCGTATCGGATTATAAGATGTTTACTACCTCTACATGTAATCTTCACAGGAGAGCTTTTACTCTGATAGAAGTGATGGTAGCAGTGATGATTATTTCAGTGGTGATTATGGCATTACTGCAAATAAATGCCAATAACACACATATAATTTCTCAGGTAAAAAATCAGGAAACGGCTACGCAATATCTTTCATTGCTTGTAGGAACAAAATACGGATTTGAAAATGAAAAGATATCTCTGGAGGAGCTAGTTTCGGACTTTGATTTGGATGATGATTTCAGAAGAGAACTCAAACATACAGATATAGAAATAGTATATCAGACACTGCAGAGTATCGACACAAGCATGTTTGATGAATCTGCAAACGGGGAAGAAGATAGCGATGCAAATAAGAAAAACAGTTCAGGGACTATTTATGAAACAGGAAGAAGTACATTGAAAACAAAACGCTATTCCTCATCACTGTTACGGTTGCGAATACGATGAGAAAAGCTTTTACCCTTATAGAAATGATGATATCTATAAGTATTTTATCCATTATGATGGTTTATTTATACAGAGTCAACGCTTCTGTAAACAAAAGTAATATATTCTATGAAAAACAGGTCAATGGATTCAACTCCCTGAGTTTAAAAAAAAGAGTACTTTTTTTAGACTTCTCTTTAACACTTTATCAACAAATCAGCATAGTGCATAATGACAGAAATGAAGATATACTTTTTTTACAAACCACAAATTCCATTCACAGAAGAGTTAACCCTTTTGTAACCTATATAGTCAAAAATAAAAAACTTTATAGATTGGAATCGCTGAGAAAACCTGCTTATCCGTTATCAGAGGCTGATAAGTTTGATGTGGACTGTTTTGGCGATGTTGATGTTTTCAGAGTCTATAAACAAAAGGATAAAGCAGTTTTTTTAGTAAATTTGAAATTTGAAAACTCTGATAGTATATTGATGAAAGCAAGGGTTTTAAATGAGTACTGAAATGTCTAAGCTCCAAACCCGTTATTTTGATTTGGATTTTATCCGTGGAATTGCTATTGTACTAATGGTTGTTTTTCATTTTTGTTTCGATTTGAATAATTTCCATTTTATAGATATAAATATCTATCATGGAGCTTTTTGGCACTATTTCCGTTATGTCATAGTAAGTCTGTTTCTGTTATGTGTCGGAGTGTCATTATACCTGGTCAATGAAAGTGGTTACAACTTTGCAAAAGATTTGAAAAGATTTTTTCTTATTCTTGCAAATGCTATGCTTGTCTCTGCAGCTAGTTATGTGACTTTTCCTCACAGTTTTATCTATTTTGGTATCTTGCATTTTATTGCATTTGCTTCTCTTTTTGCGCTTGCATTTGTAAAGTTTCCAAAAATTGCTTTGGTTGCAGGGATTATGATTATAGTATTGAGTTATGAGAACACTGTTCATATGCACTGGCTCTATAATATACTTCAAATACCACTGCACCTGCCAAAGCATTCAGAAGATTTAGTTCCTTTTACTCCGTGGTTTGGTGTTGTTCTTGTTGGCATTTTTATTGGCTACAAAAAACTGTTCATTTTTAACACAGTACAAAATTCTTTTACGAAAAAAGTAGCTTTTTTGGGAAAACATTCACTGCTGATTTATATGCTTCATCAACCAATTCTTTTTGGGACAGTTTTTAGTATGCATGAAATTTTGACATAAGAAGTAGCAAAACTCCAATAACCTGGAGTACGAACTTAATTCACAACTTTATAGTTTTTCGATATAATCTTTTTACAAAAAGCATTTACTATGTGAATGAGAATGTGTTGTGCAGTATTTTTTTTGACAAAATATAAAAAAGGATGAGGATGGAGTGTGAATTTCCTACAGTTAATTCAAATATGGATGAAGTAAAAGAGATTTTTGAGAGCGTGAAGACTATTGCTGTTTTGGGGCTTTCTCCTGATGAGAGTAAAGACAGTCATAGAGTTGCCAAATACCTTCAGGCTCAAGGGTATAAAATAGTACCGGTTTATCCGAAAGGTGACACTATTTTAGGTGAAAAAGTTTATAAATCTTTAGAAGAAATTCCTTTTAAAATTGATATGGTAGATATTTTCAGAAAACCCGCAGCACTTGATGCTATTGCAGATGCCTGTATAAAACGTGGTGATGTAAAAGTGTTTTGGGCACAAAAGGGCATCGTAAATAATGAAGCTGCAAAAAAAGCACAGGATGCCGGGATGAAAGTTGTACAAAACCAGTGTACTATGGTTGATCATCGAAATCTACAGGCCTAATCTTTGATACCTTTACAAAAAATAAAAGAAGCACACAAACGTATATCAGAGGTAGTAGTCAATACTCCTTTTTCTTATGCTCCATACCTGAGTGAAATTGCCGGATGCAAGGTATACTTGAAAAAAGAGAACCTGCAAATTACAGGTGCCTTTAAGTTGCGTGGTGCATATAATAAAATAGCTACGTTAACACCACAACAAAGAGAGTGCGGTGTTGTTGCAGCCAGTGCCGGAAACCATGCACAGGGCGTTGCCTATTCGGCTGCTGCTTTTAATACAAAAGCAGTGATAGTAATGCCGGAATCAACACCGCTTACAAAAATAGACGGGGTAAAACACTTCGGCGCAGAGGTAATACTTGCCGGTACAAATTATGATGAAGCCTACGCCTATGCAAAAGAATACGGCCAAAAAAATCATTTGACATTTGTACATCCTTTTGAAGATGAAGAGGTAATGGCAGGTCAGGGTACTGTTGCTTTAGAAATTTTGGATAAATGTGAAGAACTTGACGCGGTACTTGTTCCTGTTGGCGGCGGTGGACTTATAGCAGGTATGGCCAGTGCCATTAAAGCTGTCAATCCAGCAATAAAAGTAATCGGTGTAAGTGCCAAAGGAGCTCCGGCATTTAAAAACTCTTTTGATTTAAAAAGAGCTGTTGACTCTACAAGTGTCAGAACTATAGCTGACGGTATAGCAGTGCGGGATACTTCATCTGTTACACTTGGGCATGTTTTGGAATGTGTAGATGAAATGATCAGTGTAGATGATGAAGAGATAGCAAGCGCTATTTTATTTTTACTTGAAAAACAAAAACTTGTTGTAGAAGGGGCAGGGGCTGTCGGTGTTGCCGCATTATTGCATCATAAACTGGATTATCTTAAAGACAAAAATGTTGCAGTAGTGCTCAGTGGCGGAAATATGGATGTTACACTCCTTTCTGTCATTATAGAAAAAGGTCTTTTGAAGTCTCACCGCAAAATGAAACTTACCGTCACATTGGTTGATAAACCAGGCTCTTTAATGCGTTTCACCCAAATACTTCAGGAACTCAATGCAAATATTGTACATATTTCTTATGACAGAACGTCCATATCGCTGGATTACGGAGATGCGAATGTGACTGTGCATATGGAGACAAAAGGGAAACAGCACCAAAAAGAAATTAAAGAGGCTCTTGTAAAAGAGGGTTATTTGAGAGACTGAAAATGAAAACCGTCAAAAGTCAAAGTATTGTTAATCCTGTAATTTTAATAAAGATTTTAAAAGATAAACGACTTGTTGTTATTGATTCTAAAACCACTGTAAGATTTTACGATAAAGACAGCCTAAAAGTGCAAACCGGATTTAAAGTTAATATTGAACATAAGTATTATAAAAATAGTGTAGTTGCCTATAGTGATGATGGCAATTATTTTGCAACATTGTCAGCCGATGCAAAAGAATCAAGGCTCTATAACGCCCAAACCAAAAAAGCTATTGCAAGAGTATCGCGACATCAGGGTGAAGTTTCCTGTGTCGGGATAGATCCTTTGTCAAGATATATGTTTTCCTGTGGAGAAGACGGCAAAACTTTTGCACTGGATGTCAAAAGCGGAAAGATTGTATTTACACTTCCCCATCATGCAGATACAATTAATGATGTCTCTTGCTCAAAAAATGGAAACTGGGTGGCAATAGCAAGTTATGACAGAAAAATAACACTGTTTAATCTTGTAACAATGACGCCTAAAGAGAAGTTAAAAGCCCACTCTGCACCAGTTATGAAGTTGAAATTTTTTGGCAGAAACAAACTGGTGAGTATTGATAAAAATTCAAAAGCGATTATCTGGAACATATACAGTGGCAAAGTGATTCAAAGATTAGAAGGTATTCATGATGATGTTACCCAGCTTGTAATCAGCAGTGATGATAAATTTCTGTTTTTGAGTACGAAATTAGGATATATTTTGGTATATGACTTAAATAAATATGAGCTAATAGCACCTAAGTTCATAAAAATTACTTCACCAATTACCAGTTTGGCTTTTGATGATGAACATAATCATCTTATAGTTGGTACACAAGACGGCTTTTTGATGTATTATGATATTTTTGAAAAGGTTGATACCTTAAAAACACTTTTAATGAATCAGGATATAGATGCAATAGAAGAAGAGGTAAAGAAAAATCCTATTTTACGTTATACAGATATATATCATCTGGTTTCGAATTTATGGGAAAATACATTACAAAAGGCAAAAAAAGCTTTTCAGAATGGGAAAAAAGAGAAAGCTCTTTTGATGCTGAAAAACTTTATGAAAATACCAAGTAAAAACAGGATTATACAAAAACTAATTAATGATTATGCTGAATATGATAAGTTTGTGCAACTTGCTAAAAGTGGAAAATTGGCATTAGCATATAGTTTGGCGAACCGTTATCCAGTCTATAAAGAATCAAAAATATATAAACTTTTAGAAGAGAAATGGAAAAAAGATCTTTTTCAGGCATTGAAATATGCTTTGCAGCCAAACCAGATGGAACGTGCCAAAGAAATTTTGGCTCCCTACAGAGGTATTAGTAACAAAACAACTTTTATTCAGGATGTCTTAACAAAAGGTGCTATTTATAAAAGATTTAGAACTGCTCTTGGCAAAAAAGATTTTAAACTGGCATCGGCACTTGTTCAACAGAATCCTTTTTTAAAGGAGTTTCCAGAATATGACTCGATGATAAAATATGCCGATAATATTTATATGAAAATCCAAAAATTAGTATATGAAGGTGAAAACATAGCTGCTATGAAACTGATGAACCTGCTGAGTACTTTTACAGATTTTAAAGATGAAGTTGAGCTTATGTTAAAAGATATACAAAACAAGCAGAAATTTTATGATGCTGTAGAGAAAGAGGATTATCAAACGGCATATAATATGATGGCAGCATATGAAGAACTGCAGGAGACAAAAGCAGGCGAGAAATTACAAAAAGAGTGGGATACTGATTTGCTAAAAGCAAATAGTTTTGCCGCTGTCGGAGATGTGGAAGGAGTAAAAAATATTTTAAAAAAATATTTTGATATTAGTTCAAAAACCACAGCTTTGGCAACGATATTTGCCTGGACTTATATAAATCAACTTGAAACAGCTATAAGAGAAAAAAGAGATCGCAAAGAGATAGAAAACGGTATTAAAAATTATATTTTAAATTTTGGTATTGATGATCAGATAGAAATATTGTTTGAGATATTTAAAAAAAGATACAAAGATACCAAGCTCGATATTGAACACTTAAAAAAAGGCTCGCTCTCTATGTGGAGGCCTTCAATGATTGTAAAATCAATTTTAGATTAATGCTTTAACCTCAATTATAGCTCTCCTGAAGTATAATTAGCGAATTTTTAAAAATATATATTATACAGAGGAGACTTTTCATGCAAATTAGTGGCGCACAGATGGTCATTGAAGCTTTAATTGCAGAAGGGGTAGATACAGTTTTTGGCTATCCTGGTGGAGCAATTATGAATGTCTATGACGAAATCTACAAACAAGATAAATTTCAACATATATTAACTCGTCACGAGCAGGCAGCAGTCCATGCTGCGGAGGGTTATTCCAAAGCTAGCGGAAAAGTCGGGGTATCTATGATAACAAGTGGACCTGGGTTTACAAATGCAGTAACAGGTTTGGCAGATGCTTATATGGATTCTATTCCCTTAGTTGTTATATCAGGACAAGTGCCTATGAGTCTTATCGGAACAGATGCATTCCAGGAAATTGATGCAGTTGGAATTAGTCGTTCTTGTACGAAACACAATTATCTTGTAACCGATGCAAAAGATCTACCGCGTATTCTTAAAGAAGCATTTTATATAGCAAGAACAGGTAGACCAGGTCCTGTACATGTAGATATTCCAAAAGATGTTACAGCACAGATTGCAGAGTTTAATTATGATGTGGCGCTTGATTTAGAGACATATAAACCACATGTAAAAGGAAATCCTCGCCAAATCAAAAAAGCGATGGAAGCGATAGCTCATGCAAAACGCCCGTTATTTTATCTTGGTGGTGGTATTATTAATTCTAATGCAGCCTATGAAGTAAGAGAACTTGTTCATACTACAGGTATTCCCGCAGTTGAGACTTTTATGGCTCGTGGTACACTTTCATATGATGATGATTTACTTATAGGTATGCTCGGGATGCACGGTTCGTATGCGGCAAATATGGCAATGAGTGAAACAGATTTAGTGATTGCTCTTGGTGCAAGGTTTGATGACCGTGTTACTGGAAAACTGAGTGAATTTGCTAAAAATGCTGCTGTTATACATGTAGATATTGATCCTGCAAGTATATCTAAGCTTGTGAATGCGAACTATCCTATTGTTGGCGATGTAAAAAATGTTGTTACGGAGATGTTAAAGCTGACTTCACTTGTAGACAGCAGCAAATATGAACCATGGCGAGAAACAATCGAAAACTTCGCAGAGCTGCATCCGCTTACTTTCCATGAAGATACTGAAAATCTTAAGCCACAGTGGGTTGTAAAACGCGTAGGAGAACTGCTTGGCGATGATGCAAATATTTCAACAGATGTCGGACAGCATCAAATGTGGGCTGCGCAATTCTATCCGTTTACGAGACCTCGTCAGTTTATAAGCTCCGGCGGGCTTGGGACAATGGGATTTGGTTTTCCTGCCGCTATGGGTGTAAAAGCAGCCGTACCGGAAAAAACAAGTATCAACTTTACAGGGGACGGTTCTATTTTAATGAACTGTCAGGAGTTAATGACAGCAGTGGAAAAAAAGCTGCCGATTATTAATATTATTTTAAATAATAACTTTTTAGGAATGGTTCGTCAGTGGCAGACACTCTTTTATGACAAGCGTCACAGCGAGACAGACCTTTCTGTACAGCCAGATTTTGTAAAGCTTGCGGAAGCTTTTGGTGGAATAGGCTACAGAGTTTCAACAAAAGAAGAGTTTGATGCAGCTTTAAAAGAGGCGGTAGAGAGAAATATCGTTGCATTTATAGATGTAAAAGTAGAACGGTTTGAAAATGTTATGCCAATGGTTCCATCGGGTGGAAGTCTGTTTAATATGATGCTATTAGAGAAAAAGGAGAGTAAATAATGACTGACAATACAGAAAGAAGAGTAGTTTCCGTTATCGTTGTCAATGAAGCGAGTGTATTATCTCGAATTACCGATCTTTTTTCCGGACGCGGATACAACATTACATCTTTAACTGTTGCACCAATTCCAGACAGCAAGTACTCTCGTTTGACGATTGTTACATCAGGTTCTGTTCGTGTGATTGAGCAGATTACAAAGCAGTTGCATAAACTTATTCCAGTTTTGCGTGTGTACGAACATGCTGATTTGGTTGAAAAAGAGATGGCTCTTGTCAAGTTTCCAATTACTGAAAATATCAGTGATATCAGTGCAATTTGTAACGCTTATAATGGAAAAATAGTCAATGTGGGGAACGATGTTATTATAACAATGATTGCAGATGAACCCAAAAGAGTCGATCACTATCTTCAGGCGATTAAAAAATACAATCCAAAAGAGATAGTCAGAAGCGGCGCTGTTGCTTTAGAGAGATAAGAAGATGAAGCTGAGTGAAATAGCTTCAATTTTAGAGTGTGATATTTCAGAAAATGATATTGAAATTGTAGGAATAAATACTCTTAAAGATGCAAAAGAGAATGAAATCTCTTTTGTGTCCAACTCAAAATATGTCAAAGATTTAGAAAATACAAAAGCTGCCGCCGTAATTATTTCCAAAAATTTAGCTTCACAGTTACCTTCTACCAGTATTGCATTCGTTACAAAAAATCCTTACTGGTCCATGGCAACACTGTCAAAGTATTTTGCACCGTCAGTAGAGGATGATAGCCTTCCTTTACCTCAAATTGGCAAAAATTCAAAAATTTCTCCCAAATCTGAAATAGCAAATGGTGCGGTAATTGGTGATAACTGTATAGTTTTGGCACATGTTTATATAGGTGCAAAGAGTGTCATCGGGGATAATACAAT
>JALSKR010000142.1 GCA_026988735.1 Sulfurimonas sp. | reverse complement strand
TAAAAATTTTGACCAATATTACGCAAGACCATTTAGATTACCACAAAACAATTGAAGAGTACATCACCGTAAAAAATAGTTTTTTTCAAGATGAAGGAAAAAAACTCATCAATAAAGACGAACCAAAAGCGGCATTTAATTTTAAAAATGCCTATACTTATAGTATAGAAAACTCTGCAACTTACAGACTTATGGCATACTCGCTGAATGAAGGTTCAAGCGGGATTATTCAACATTTCCAAGAAATTATACCTTTTACAGCCTCGCTGCACGGTTTTTTTAATTTGTATAATTTGATGGCTGCAATTGCTGCAACTCATCTTATTACAGATAAAACACTTGAAGAGATAGCAGAGGTAGTCGATAATTTTGCAGGAGTGAGTGGCAGAATGGAACAAGTATGTGCCGCACCCAATGTAATAGTTGATTTTGCTCATACACCAGATGGCATACAACAGGTTTTAAATGCTTTGAAAGAAAAAGATTTAATAGTGGTTTTTGGTGCGGGGGGAGACAGAGACAAACTCAAACGCCCTGTCATGGGAAGAATTGCAGCTAGTTTGGCAAAAAAAGTCGTCATAACAAGTGATAATCCACGCCATGAAGACCCTGAAATAATTATAGACGATATTTTGCAAGGTATTGTCGACAAAACAAATGTCATAATTGAACTTAACAGAAAAAAAGCAATAAAAAAAGCACTTGACATGCAAGAAGATGAAGAAGTTGTGGTTATTCTCGGTAAAGGTGATGAGGAGTATCAGATTATTTATGATGAAAAATTTCCTTTTGATGATAGAGAAGTCGTGAGAGAGCTTTTGCATTTGAAACCTAGCCGGCACTGAAGTACCAGTTCCAACAATGCCTGTATGTCAAGAAACTCTTTTGGAACCCGGACTTCAGTCCGGGCTGAGAGTGGCATAAAAATAATCAAGTTTTTTTTAAATTACTAATGAAAAGTTTTTTCTTAATTTAATTTACTTGAAATTTTGCTATAATTTCGCTAAATTAATTAAGGAACTTTTATGGGAATCCCTCAACCGGCATTTTATATTTTTAAATGTGAGCAATCTGCTCCTCCAGGTATGCCAAAACCTTCATGTGTTACTCCTGCAACGCAGGATTTATTTCAGTATCTTGCACAAAAATTGATGCAAGAAGGTGTTATGGGAACGGTACAACCGATTCGTACTTCATGCATGAACCGTTGTTCTGCAGGTCCTATAATGCTTGTAGAGCCGGGACATACGATGTATGCAGGGCTTACAAAAGAAAAAATTGATAAAATTATTGCTGAGCACATTATCGGTGGTAATGTTGTTGATGAATATGTCATTGATGCTGAAATGTGGGATGAACCGATTTCACCGGCTGAAATGCAAAAGCAAATGGGCAGATAAAAACATGACGATAGAAATGTTGTACAGCAAAATCCATCGTGCTACTGTAACGGATGCTAATTTAAATTACGTTGGCTCAATTACGATAGATGAAGAGTTATTAGAAGCTTCAAAGATGCGAGTTGGACAAAAAGTAGAAATTCTAAACATTAATAATGGTGAGCGATTTTCTACTTATATTATTTTGGGTGAGCGTGGAAAACGTGACATTTGTTTAAATGGTGCGGCTGCAAGAAAAGTGCATAAGGGCGACAAAATCATCATAGTAGCGTATGCAACATATGAGGAAAAAGAGCTTGAAAATTACAAGCCTAAAGTTGTTCTGCTTAATGATGAAAATAATATAGATGCAATTCACGACGAGATTTAATAATGTTTTCAAATTTGGGTGATATGGGAAAAATGCTTGAGGGGATGCAGGAGAATGCTGCAAAACTTCAAGAAGAACTCGAAGCTAAAACTTTCACCGTCAAAAGTGGTGGTGGCCTGGTTGAGGTAAGCGTAAATGGAAAAGGTGAAGTCATTGATTTGAGTATTGACGATGAACTTTTGTCGGACAAAAATAGTTTGCAAATATTGCTTATCGGTGCTATAAATGACGCAAATAAAATGGTACAGCAAAATCAACAAAGTAATGCTATGAGCATGCTTGGCGGACTAAAATAGGTGTTTCGCCTATTTGTAGTTATTTCGCTTCTTTTTTTGAACCTTTATGCCTGTAAAGGTGGCTATGCTTCTTGTATCCAAAAAGTAAAAGATGCAAAAGTTATTCAAAACAATACACTTATTCTTCCTCT
>JALSKR010000141.1 GCA_026988735.1 Sulfurimonas sp. | reverse complement strand
AAAAAATCAGTGGTTACAAAAAGAGTGAACTCCTTGGTAAAAACCATAATATCATACGGGATCCGCTTACAGATGCACAGATTTTTAAAGATATGTGGCAAACGATAAAAAAAGGACATGTCTGGCACGGTACTCTTTCAAACAGAGCAAAAGATGGCTCAATTTACTATGTAAAATCACATATATTTCCAATTTTTGACCAAGAACACAACATTACAGAATATCTGGCAATCAGGGAAGATATTACAGATGTTGTTACGAGTAAAAAAGCTTACGAAAATCAGTTGAATTTTAGCAATATGCTCCTTGACAATGAAGAAAATATAGTTATAGTGACAAAAAACAACAAAATGGATAAAGTGAACCAGGCTTTTTATAGAACTTTTGGTTATGAGGACTTGGAAAGTTTTTTAAGTTGGCATGAGTGTATTTGTGATCTTTTTATTGAAAAAGAGGGCTACCTAAAAAGAACCAAAAGACCAAAAATGTGGTACGAATCTATATTTAAAGAGCCTCACAAACTTCACCTTGCTTTAATGTTGGATGCCGGCCATCAAGAACGGGTATATAGTGTAAAATCTCGTGAAGTTATCTACAATGATGAAATATCATATATTATTCACACATTCAATGACATCACCGAGCTCGAACAGGCAAAACAAAAAGCCCAAAAAGCAGAAATAGCACAGGCAATGTTTTTGGCAAATATGAGCCATGAAATAAGAACGCCTATGAACGGTATTCTCGGGTTTGCAGAACTGCTTCAAAATACGGAGCTCTCAGACACCCAAAAAAAATATATAGATATCATAAACAGTTCTACGCAAACACTTTTAAATATCATTAATGATATACTCGATTCATCCAAAATTGCAAACAACAAAATCGACCTTGAATATATTGAGATAAACCCTCATATAGAGTTTTCTACCACCTATGAACTCCTTAAATCACTTGCAAAGCAAAAATCTCTTGTGTATCAGCATAAGTTTGATATAAAGATGTTTGAATGTATTATAAGTGATCCGACACGACTCAGACAAGTCATTACAAACCTTCTTTCAAATGCTATTAAATTTACCCCGCAAAACGGAGAGGTACTCTTTCAAACTGAAGTAATCAAAACAAATGAGCAGTTTCAGACCATCCGTTTCAGCATCAGAGATACCGGTATAGGCATACCAAAAGAAAAACTGCAGACAATTTTTAAACCGTTTTCACAGGCTGATGACTCCACAACCCGTAAATTCGGCGGCACCGGACTTGGTCTGACTATCAGTGCCGATTTGGTCAAACTCTTTGGAGGCAAATTAGAAGTACGTTCCCAAGAAGGCAAAGGTACAACATTTTTCTTTGATTTGGAATTTGAAAAATGCCAAAACTCTACGACACTCAGTAAACTTCTAGTGGATTATGAACTTCTTATCATTGGAGATACAAACCATCTGATTATACAAAAAATAGACGAGATGCTGGCATCTTTTCATTTAAACTATAAACATATCGAAAAAGAGGAGGATTTTCTCTCTAAACTCTCTCCTAAAAGTATCATCTTGACACTTGATCCTCAAAAAGGGATGCAGGCACGAGATATTCTGCCACGCGAACAGATTGTCTGTATAAGTGATACATGTAACAATGAACATCTTGATTGTGTTGACTTGATATTTGATGAATCCTTCAAATCAAATTTGTATAATTTCCTGCTTAGCAAAATGCAAAACCATACATCGCAACATCAAGAAGAAAAACAACTCTTGAGACAAACGCTGAAAATTCTTGTTGCAGAAGATTATGACATCAATCGTATGCTGATTGAATCACTACTTGAAAAATATACAAATATTACCTATGAATTTGCACATGATGGAGAGGAGGCTGTAAAAAAAGCAACGAGTTCTCACTATGATATGATATTTATGGATGTCAATATGCCAAAAATGAATGGTCTCGATGCAACAAAAATTATACGTGAAAAGCTAACGCATCACATCCCTATTATTGCATTGACTGCCAATGCGCTCAAAGGTGACAAAGAAAGGTTTCTTGCGGTGGGAATGGATGATTATATTGCAAAACCGATTAAAGCGGCAGAACTTGACAACATTATTCTCAAATATACTCCATCCCAAAACACTGCTGCAAAAGATACAAAAACAGAACAAAAAAAAGAGTTTAACTTTGCAGAGTTACTGCAAAAAAACAAAACGCGCTTAGA
>JALSKR010000140.1 GCA_026988735.1 Sulfurimonas sp. | reverse complement strand
GTTCTTTACATGTAAACTGGCAGGAAGAACTGGGTACAATCTTACAAACACTCCTCCCGGCAGGGAGTATCAGCGGTGCACCAAAAAAAAGTACCGTCAATATTATTGAAGATATTGAAGGGTATGGGCGTGGATTTTTCAGTGGAGTTTTTGGTGTATTTGACGGGAAGAGCCTGGACAGCGGTGTGATGATACGTTTTATACAAAAGAGTGCCGAGGGGTACTTCTATAAAAGCGGCGGTGGAATTACTTTGGACAGTGATGTGCTAAGCGAGTATAAAGAATTACAGGATAAGATATATTTACCATGAAAAACAAACTGTTAGAAAACTTTTTCACCAGTGGTTGGGACTTTAAAGAAGACGAAAGTGAATTAAAAAATAAATTTCAAATGGTGAATATTGTTTTTTTACTCTCTTTTGCCGGATTGATTTTTGGGATAAGTGCAAATATTCTCAGAGCAACACCGGCACTTATTCCTATAGAAACTGTTTTATTGCTGAGTGCTGTTGGACTCATGTTGGCTTTGCGTATCAATAAAAAGTATTTTAAGATTATATCTTTTATGATGACTCTGCAGTACAGTATATTGTTTTTACTCCTGGTCTATATGAGCAAGCCTGAAGAATTAAAACATATTTGGATTTTCACCTACCCTATTGTGCTGCTCTATTTTGGAAATGACAGACATGTGTTTTTTTGGGTTGTGGCAATGGTGTTTTTCTTGCTCATTGCACCGCTACAGCCTTTTGTACATGTAGAGTATTCTCTGTTTCAGGTGACGTATATCTCTTTTGTGCTTATTCTTGTAAGCATTATTATCTATTTTTATCAAAAGCGTATGAATGAAGCGGCAAGCTTAATCATTGAGCAGAAAAATATGCTGAAAAAGCAGTTGGATGAACTGACAAAAAAAGACAGAATATTGTCTGTGCAGTCCAAACAGGCAGTTATGGGGGAGATGATAAGCATGATAGCACATCAATGGCGTCAGCCACTCTCAACCGTTACACTCAATATATCAAATTTACAGGTAAAACGTCTGTTGGGAAAAGAGATCAAAGAGAAAGAGTATGAGACTGCTTTTGAAGATATAAACAATACTATTGCCTACCTTTCAGCTACAATTGATGATTTTCAAACATATTTTCATCCCAAAAAAGAGATAAGTACCATAGGGATAAACGAGTTGATACAAAAAGCGATTAATTTTACTAAGCCGAGACTCAAAGAGACATATATAAAAATTGTATATATGCAAAAAAACAGTACAGTTATCAAAACATATACCAATGAATTTATTCAGGTACTGCTGAATATTTTAAATAATGCTGTTGATGAGCTTATTGCAAGAGAGATCAAAGATCCGAAAATAATTATTCGTGTCCAGGATTTAGGAGATGCCTTGCAGTTAGAAATTGAAGACAATGCGGGAGGGATAAAAAAAGAGCATATTGATTCTATTTTTGAACCTTATTTCAGTACAAAAGGAAAGAATGGCACAGGACTTGGCCTTTACATGTCACAAATGATAATGCAAAAACAGTTTCATACAACAATAAAGGTTACGAGTGAAAAAAACAGTACTGTATTTCATTTTAAAGTACCAAAGAAACTAGCTTAATTTTAGATTGATTGGGTTATAATAGATTTTAAAAATTACTAAACAGTAGGAATTAAAATGTATATAGAAGATTTGAAGTTTTCATTATGGGCTGACTTTATAGAAAGAGATTACCTGGACAAAGAGTTTAAAGAACTTATAGAGAAAAAAATAGTCAACGGGGCCACTTCAAATCCGGCTATATTTAAAAATGCAATTTTAAGTTCTCCTGCATATCAGCAGCAGCTTGAATCACTTGATACACTTACTCCAAAAGAAAAATATGAAGCAGTAGCAATATATGACATACAAAAAGCAGCAGATATTTTAAAGCCCTTGTATGATAAGGGGGATGATGGATATGTAAGCATTGAGGTTGATCCTTTTTTATGTGATGACACCCAAGCAACTGTAGCGGAAGGCAAAAGGCTTTTTGCAACGATAAACAGAGAAAATGTGATGATAAAAGTTCCTGCAACCGAAGCAGGATATGGTGCCATGGAAGCACTCACATCTGTGGGGATACCTGTAAACGCGACACTGGTTTTTAAAAAATCCCAAGCAATATATGCTGCGGAAGCTTTTAGAAAAGGGAGTGAAACCTATGGGAAAAGTGTTGCCACTGTAATCAGTATCTTTGTCAGTAGAATTGACCGTGCACTGGATGCAACACTTGCAGAAAATGGAATTCCAACAGCATTGGCAGGAATATATAACACTTCTGTCATCTATGAAGAGATACAGAGTATGAATGTGGAGGGATGCAGAGCTCTTTTTGCAAGTACAGGAGTGAAAGATGACTCTTTGCCTCCTTATTATTATGTGGAAAAGCTATTGGCTTATAACAGTATCAATACGGCACCTGTTGCTACTATAAAAGCTTTTCATGAGCATGGTTCACATAAAAAAGCTTTACCGATTGACAAAAATGTCATTAATAAACATTTTACACAAATAGAAGCACTTGGTATTAAAATGGATGAAATACTGCAAAAACAGATTGATGATGGAGTAGAAGCGTTTAAAGAAGCATTTAAAGAGATATTGGAGGCACTATGAATAAAGACGTTGATGTCAGTAAATTAACATTTGAGCAGTTAAAAAAAATACGCCTCCATCTGAAAAAAATGATTGAGGTCGGAGGAAGCGATTTACATGTAAAGGCTAACGCTGTAATTCGGGCAAGAATTAACGGAAATATTGTTCAGTTTTCCGGTGGTATTTTAACAAAAGAGGATGCCTTGATATTTGCAAAAGAACTTTTAAAAGGGCGTTTTGGTGAATTTGTTGCAAAAAAAGAACTCGATCTTGTCTATCCCTATGATGAAAACAACCGTTTTCGTGTAAACATTTTTTTTCAGATGGATGGAGTATCGGCGGTTTTTCGTGTTATTCCGATTAAAATTCCATCCTTTGAAGAGCTTTATTTGCCTGACATTGTAAAAAGTTTTACACAAAGAGAGAGAGGACTTGTTCTGGTAACAGGTGTTACGGGTAGTGGTAAATCTACTACACTTGCCGCACTTATTAATGAGATTAATCTTACTAAGAAAAAGCACATAATTACCATTGAAGATCCGATTGAATTTGTACATAAAGACAGAAACTGCATAATTAACCAGCGTTCTGTAGGGCAGGATACACTCTCTTTTGGAACAGCCCTGCGTGCGGCACTTCGTGAAGATCCTGATATTATACTGGTAGGAGAGATGCGGGATCAGGAGACGATAAATCTTGCACTTCACGCGGCAGATACAGGGCACCTTGTTTTTTCAACACTGCATACAGTGGATGCAAAAGAGACGATCAACCGTATTATCGCCCAGTTCCCTACGGATGAACAAAACCGTGTGCGTCTTTCACTTGCGGGTGTTTTACAGGGAGTGGTTTCTCAAAGACTGATACCTACAGTAGACGGAAAACGTCGGGCCGCTCTTGAAGTGCTGGTACGGACTCCTACAATTGAAAAACTCATTCTGGAAAACAGAGATTACGAAATTCGTGATGCAATTGAAGCAGGAAAAGAGCATTACAAGTCACAAACATTTGACCAGGCTATATTGGACCTCTACAATGAGGGTATTATCTCCAAAGAAGAGGCACTTAACAATGCAACAAGTGCTTCAGACGTCGAACTGAAAATGAACGGACTTATCAGTGGAACAATCGCGGATATGGCTGAAGAAAATGAAGTGCCAAAAGTAGAAATATCTTCTGACGATGACGATATATTTGATTTAAAGTAAAGTTTAAT
Organism: Sulfurimonas sp.; assembly: GCA_026988735.1. Taxonomy (GTDB): domain Bacteria; phylum Campylobacterota; class Campylobacteria; order Campylobacterales; family Sulfurimonadaceae; genus Sulfurimonas. The sequence continues at coordinate 11,518 of JALSKR010000140.1, read as the reverse complement.
CCATAAAACTGTATAATTGCGCCTATTTTAAAAGACAAAGGACTTCATATGTTAGAAGGTATAGTTAGAGAGAGTATTGGCAAAAAGGGCACAAAAGCGCTTCGCCGTGATGGTTATCTAATTGCGAATATTTATGGAAAAGGGCTTGAGAATATCAATGCCGCATTTAAAGAAAATGAGTATATCCGTACTGTTCGTAATAAAAACACATTGGCATTTCCGGTTTCAATTGATGGAAAAGAGATGCAGGTTGTTGTTCAGGCATATGAGTCTCATCCGGTAACAGGAAAACTTTTACATGTAGATTTAATGGTGGCACAACCAGGTGTTGTAACACACTATATGGTTCCTGTTGAAGCGGTCGGTGATTCAATCGGTGTGAAAAACAAAGGACTTGTAAATATTTCAAAAAGACGTTTAAGAGTCAAAGCAAAGATTGAAGATTTACCAAAAGCAATTACAATTGATGTAACAGATATGGATATTGGTGACGCTAAACTTATTCGTGACATCGAAGTAACTGAAAATGTACAATTTACAGATGCTGACCGTGTTGCCGTACTAAGTATTATCAAAGCTAAGTAGTAGTAATATGCTTATAGTTGGGCTGGGAAACCCTGGATCCGGCTATAAGGCTACACGCCATAATATCGGCTTTATGGTTATAGATGAACTGATTCGTCGTCATAATGCCAGTAAGATCTCTTCCTCATCATTTCAAGGTGAACTCTATAAATTTCAAAATCATTTTTTATTAAAACCATTGACATATATGAATCTTTCCGGAGAATCTGTTGTAAAAGTAAAAGACTTTTACAAAATTGAGGATGTTGTTGTAATACATGATGATTTGGATTTGCCCTTTGGAGCCTTGCGTTTTAAAAAAGGCGGCGGACACGGCGGGCATAACGGTCTTAAATCAATAGACTCGAAAATATCCCGTGAATATATCAGAATAAGAATGGGTATAGCAAAACCTGCACATAAAGGAGAGGTTGCCTCTTATGTGCTGAGCCCTTTTAGTGAAACACAACAAAAATGTCTGCCGGAGTGGATAGAAAAATGCTGTGATGCAGTGGAGTTTTTACTGACACATTCATTGGAAGAGACACGGTGTAAATACTCCCAAAAGGCAATGGAATGTTAGCATTCAGATATATTTCATGGCACTATATAAAATATTTTTTGATTATACTGACAGCTTTGGTTCTGTTTGTTGTCGGTTTTGATTACATGGGAAGTGCACAGGAGTTGTCAAAGTCATCGGCAAATCTTGTCTTAATTTATCTGGTGTATAAGTCATTTTCAGCTATTGATATCTTGCTGCCTATTGCTCTGGTATTTGGTATGATTTCTACAAAAATATACCTTATCCGTTCAAACTCCCTTGTTTCATTTTTCTCTTTAGGATATTCAAGAGTAGATGTCTTACGCCCTTTTGTATTTGTATCAACTGCCATTATTATTCTTTTTATTGCACTGCATGCCTGGTCAAATTTTGCCAGAGCAGAAGAGTTTTCCAGAAATATAAAAAAGAATTCACAATATTTAAGTCCCACACGCGATCTTTTTTTTGCCTACAAAGGAAAGTATATATATTTTTCAAAACTGCTTCCTTTACAGGAAACTGCCAAGAATATTCGTGTGTTTAGTGTTACAAATGAGTCTTTAAAAGAAGTCGTTGTTGCCAAGTCAGCAAGATATATAGATAATTACTGGTTTATCAGGCATGCTGACATTATTACAAAGCCTGATGATTTGTCTCTTGCCTCACCTGGTATTAGAGTCACAAAAGCAAAAGATTTGAAAATTTTAGAAGGATTCCGCCCTAAAATGCTTGATCAGGTATATGAGGGAAAAGTGAACTTTACAATAATAGATGCTGTTGATGCTATGCGTTTGCTGAATAAACAAAATATTAATACCGATAATATAAAATCAGCACTGTATAAAATATTTATCTATCCTTTTTTTGTTCCGTGTCTGATTGTTATAATATTTTTCTTTGTTCCAACGAGTGTACGCTTTTTGAATGTTTCTCTTTTTACATTTGGTGCAATCCTGGCAACTTTGCTCACCTGGGGGATTCTTTTCTTTTTGATAAAACTTGCAAATAATAAAGTTATACCGAGTGAAATTGGTATAGTACTTCCTGTTGTGGTACTAGCCGTTTTAGCCTTTTTTCAGTGGTATAGACACAGAACACTACTGTCTTAGGCACTTCTAAGCACATTTTAGATAAAATCATCTAAAAAACATTTGGAATTTTTATGATTGATTTTAAAGCATTGGCAGATGAGTATGGAACACCCTTGTACGTATATGATTTTGATTACATGTCCGCACAGTATACAGAATTAAAAGAGGCATTCAGAGGGCGTAAGTCTATTATTGCCTATGCAGTAAAAGCAAATTCAAATTTAAGCGTTGTACGTCATTTTGCAAAAATGGGCAGTGGTGCTGACTGTGTTTCTATCGGTGAAGTTCGTCGTGCGTTTTTAGCCGGTATTCCTGCGTATAAAATTATATTTTCAGGTGTCGGCAAAAGTGATGCGGAGATACGCGAAGCGATAGAAAAAGATATTTTATACATCAATGTTGAAAGTGAAGCAGAACTGGAGCGCGTTGAGGCTATAGCAGCTGAACTTGACAAACCTTCTCGTATAAGTATCAGAGTAAATCCCAATATTGACCCGCAGACACATCCTTATATCTCTACCGGATTGCATGATAATAAATTTGGTGTTGACCTTTCAAGTGCAAAGCGGATGTATATCAAAGCAAAGAATTCACAACATTTAGATCCTGTTGGGATTCACTTTCATATAGGTTCACAACTGACACAGCTGCAGCCAATAAGAGAAGCGGCTGAAATAGTTGCAGATTTGATTCGTTCACTGCAGGCTATTGACATAGAGCTGAAGTTTTTTGATGTCGGTGGCGGACTTGGCGTAAAATATGACAATGAAGAGACGATAAAACCATATGATTATGCACAGGCGATTCTGGGAACACTTACGGCGCTTGATTTGACTATTCTTTGTGAACCGGGCAGGTTTTTGACGGCAAATGCAGGATACTTTGTGACAAGAGTTTTATATGAAAAACAAAATGGTGATAAAAAATTCGTTGTAGTTGACGGTGCGATGAATGATCTTCTGCGACCGTCACTCTACAATGCCTATCACAAAATAGAAGCGATAACAGACAATAAAGGTCCGTTGAGAGAAGTAGATATTGTAGGTCCAGTATGTGAAAGCGGTGATTTTTTTGCGAAAAACTACCCTCTGCCGGAGCTAAACAGAAATGATTTGCTTGTGATTCACAGTGCAGGTGCCTATGGCTTTGGAATGGGAAGTAACTATAACACACGCGGAAGAAGTGCTGAAGTTGCTGTTGAAAAAGGAAAAGCCAGACTCATAAGAAAGAGAGAATGCTTTGAAGATCTTATCTGTTTAGAACAAGAATTTTTAGTAGATTAAAATGTATTTTGTAGATGTTCAGGGAACCCTTATCAGTGATGAAGACAAATCTCCAATAGACGGGAGCAGGGAGTTTATACAAATGCTTAATCGTGAGCATATTCCTTATATGATTATAACAAATAATACAAAAAAAGCATCACAGGATTTTTTGGACTATCTAAACAAACTGGGTTTTGCGTTTGACGCGACAAAGTACCTTGACCCTTTAATGCTTCTGGAATCTTGTGTCGAAAAAGAAGCTGTGGCAGCATATGGTGCACAAGAGTTTTTACAGACACTGCAAAGCATGGGATATACGCTTGATTATGCACATCCAAAAACAGTACTGATTGCCATAAAAGAGAATTTCAGTGCGGATGAATATGCACAAATGATAGATTTTTTACTTGATGGTGCGCAACTTGTCGGTATGCATGAGACATCTGTTTATGCAAAAAACAATAAGCGTTACCCCGGTGTCGGTGCAATTTTGAAAATGCTTGAATTTGCGACAAGCTGTTCTTACGATGTTGTAGGCAAACCGAGTCAGGCATTTTACAATGAAGCACTCAGAAGAATTAAAAAACAAAATCCTGCTGCTGATTTTCAAGATATAACTATTATAAGTGATGATGTCAAAGGTGATTTGGGCGGAGCAAAAGAGCTTGGAATGAAAACAATCTTTGTAACAAGCGGAAAATATAAAAGTGCTGATGAAATTGTTCCTTTTTTAGAAGAAACGTACAAACCTGATTATATATATAAAAATATGCAAGATATTCTCATCCGGCACAAAATGGAGCAATAATGAAAACTTTAGATGACTGCAGAGAAGCAATAGATGCAATAGACAATGAGATGCTCACACTCCTCAACAAACGTATGAAAGTGGTAGAAAGAGTCGGAGAAATTAAAAAAGAGACTGGCGGTGCTATCTATAGACCTGAGCGTGAAAAAGCGATTATTGACAGACTGGTTTCTTTAAATCAAAAAGAGGGTGGACTACTGAACAAAAGTGCAATAGAGGCAATATTTTTAGAAATTTTTGCAGTGGCAAGAAATTTGGAACTGCCAGAGCGTATTGCTTATTTGGGGCCTGAGGGAAGTTTTACGCATCAGGCGGCAGAGAGTCGTTTTGGGGCTATGAGCGATTATCTTTCTTTAAACTCTATCGCTTCGGTATTTAAAACACTTGAAGCTGGCCGTGCAAAGTTTGGAGTTGTGCCTATTGAAAATTCCCGCGACGGAATTGTCGGAGAAACACTTGATCTGCTTGCCAAAAGTTCTATGAAAATTGTTGCAGAACTTTATATGCCGATTCATATGTCTTTTGCAACAAAAGTTGAAAAACTTGAGGATATTACAAAAATCTATTCAAAAGACAAAGGGTTTGGACAGTGTCGGGAATTTTTGAGTGAACATGGACTTATTAATGTGGAACTGATTCCGGTAGAATCGACTGCAAAAGCGGCTATACTTGCTGCAAAAGAGCCAAATTCTGCTGCAATATGTTCTCATATTGCAGCAAAACTGTATGGACTTCCGACTCTGTTTGAAAACATTGAAGATGCCATAGACAATACAACGCGTTTCGTCATTTTAAGTGATTTTAAAAATGCGATCAGTGAGAATGATAAAACTTCGATACTTGTACGTTTGAAAGACGCTGTTGAGGCTGGTTCTCTGGTGCGTTTTTTACAGGATTTTGAAGAAGAGAAGATAAATCTTTCAAAAATCGAGTCTCGTCCTTCAAGAGACAAAGGTGGTTTTGGCTACTGGTTTTACATAGATTTTTACGGACATATAGATGAAAAAAAGATACAAAAAGTCATACAAAAACATAAAAATGAACTAACATGGCTTGGAAGTTATGTAAAGGGTGAAGAGTGAAATTTAACAAAAAACTAGAAAATATTCAGACCTATGAAGCGGGTAAGCCTATAGAACTGGTCGTGCGTGAATTCGGTATAAAACCAAAAGACATTGTAAAACTTGCGTCAAATGAAAACCCGTACGGATGTTCACCTGTAGTACAGGGTGCAGTGGCAAAAATTATACCAAATATGGCACTTTACCCTGATGACAGTATGCTGAAACTCAAAAATGCATTAACAAAAAAATATGCAATAGAACACGAAAATCTTATTATCGGCAGTGGCAGTGATCAGGTTATAGAATTTATAATGCATGCAAAAGCTGACGAAAATTCCAAAATACTGATAAACAGTGTGACCTTTGCAATGTATGAGATTTATGCAAAACATGTCGGGGCAGAGATTGTAAGAACTGCATCACAGGAACATAATTTGGATGAGTTTTATGCGCTTTACAAAGAGACAAATCCTGCGATAATTTTTTTGTGCACGCCGAATAACCCGACAGGGGATGCAATAGATGCAGATAAATTGATGGATTTTATAGAAAAAATTGACAATGATACTTTGGTTGTTGTAGATGGTGCCTATATGGAGTATGCTGCATATAAAGATGAAAGCAAAAAAATCATGCCTCTAGAGTTGATTGAAAAATTTGAAAATGTCATTTATCTGGGTACTTTTTCAAAAGCCTACGGACTTGGAGGCATGCGTGTAGGGTATGGTGTTTCGTCAGAAAATATTATAAAAGAACTGTATAAACTGAGACCGCCTTTTAACATAACTACATTGTCACTTGAAGCTGCCAGTGTTGCACTTGAAGATGAGGAATTTGTAAATAATTGTATCGCTTTAAATTTCCAAGAGATGAAACGGTATGAAGAGTTTGCAAATGAGCAAAAAATAGATATAATAGAGAGTTATACAAACTTTGTTACTTTATGCCTAAATAACACACAAAATTCGACAGAAATTTCTAATGCTTTATTGCGTAAAGGAATGATAGTACGGGATTTAAGTGGTTATGGATTGAATGCAATTCGTGTAACTGTCGGAACAAAAGAGCAAAACAGCCGTTTTTTTGAACTTGCATCACTATTATTATAAAATTTAAGATGGGAAGTTGATGGATTTTAAAGTACTTTTTTCGCAATTATCAGTTTTGTATGCAAAACTTACAAAACAGCAAAAAATGATTATCGCAGCTGCTGTGATAGGTATTGTTGCTTTTTTGATTTTTTTGGTTGTTTTTACTGCCAAAAAAACTTCACTTGACAGATATGAAGTACTTTTTGACTCCCTGACACCTTCAGAAGCTGCAAAAGTTGTAGAACAGCTTGATAAAGATAATATTCCTTATAAAATTGAAGCAAACAATGTTATTAAAGTACCTCGTGATATTGTGTATAAAGAGAGAATTTCTATTGCTTCTTTGGGTATTCCAAAAAACAGAGGTGTAGGCTTTGAACTTTTTGACAAACAAGAATTCGGTGCTACAAGCTTTGATCAAAAAATCAAGCATCTGCGTGCATTGGAAGGAGAACTTTCCCGTACTATCAGTGCGCTTTCCCCTGTAGAACAGGCAACAGTGAGTCTTGCTCTTCCAAAAGAGACGCTCTTTGTATCCAAGCAGGTTGACCCGACAGCTTCTGTAATGGTACAACTGGTTGAGGGAAGGATGCTTACTTCCAAACAAATAAGAGGAATTAAAAATCTTGTCGCAGCAGCTGTACCCAAATTAAAACCTTCTAATGTAATGCTGATTGACAGTGATGGCGTAACGCTTGGTGATAACGATGAAATGGCACAGATGAGTGAACTCTCCATTGCCCAGCAAAAATATAAAATAAAAGAAGAGAAAAAAAAGCAGGAAAAAATCATTGACGTAATCGCACCCTTTGTAGGCGGCAGTGACAAGGTTGTGGCACAGGTAACCATAGAATTTGATTTTTCGCAAAAAAACTCTACCTCCGAAAAATATGATCCTGAAAATGTTGTACGAAGTGAACAGGTTAATGAAGAAAAAAGAGAAGGAAGTGCACCAAAAGAAGTCGGAGGAGTTCCGGGAACTGTGAGTAACATTGGTCCGGTACAGGGACTTGCATCAAATAAAATGGTAGAGAAGTATTCAAAAAACTCCGGTACGACGAATTATGAAGTCGGAAAAACAGTCAGCACTACAAAGAGCCAGTTTGCAAGAATTAAAAGGATAACGGCTGCCGTTGTTGTTGACGGAAAATACAAACCAAAACTGGACAAAGATGGGAATCCTACTGATGAGATGGAGTATGTGCCTTTGGATGCTGCGGACATAAATGCCTTAACCTCTCTTGCCAGTCGTTCTATCGGTATTGACCCCAAAAGAGGGGACCAAATCAGTGTACAAAATTTGCAGTTTGAAAGAGCGTCTGCAAGTAAAGGTGCTCAGGGAGTCAATAAAGCCATCGCATTCAGTGAAACATATTTGGCTCCGTTTTCCGGTTTGCTGAAGTATCTGTTTGTGTTTATCCTGTTGTTTATTCTGTACAAAAAAGTTATTGCTCCGTTTGCAGATAAGATGCTTGAAGTGTCAAAAGAAGAAGAAGAACTTGTTGCGCCTTCACTTGAGCTAGATGAAGAAGAAGGTGATGATTTGGTAGAAAAAGTACAGAAAATGCGTAAAAAAGTTGAAGAGCAACTTGGTATGGGAAGTAACTTTAGCGAAGATGACCTCAAACATGAAGTTATTTTGGAAAAAGTAAAAACAATGGCTGAAGAGACACCAGAAGAAGTGGCTTCTTTACTTGAGGCTCTTTTGAGTGAAGAAGCTGAAATTCCATCCAAAGAGAAGAAATAAGTATGGCTAATTTAACACAGCAACAACAAGCGTTATTTGATGAAATGAGTATGGCAGAAAGAATTGCTATACTGTTACTGCAGTTAGGCGAAGATGCAACGGCAGCAATCTTTTCAAATATGGGGGTTGAGGCTATCACTGAAATATCAAAATATATTGCGACAAATAAAACAATTGACAAGGCAATTGCAACCGCTGTTTTAGAAGAGTTTCATGCAATATTCCAGTCCGGTCAGTATATGACTTCAGGCGGTATGGAGTATGCAAGAGAACTGTTGTATCGAACACTTGGCGAAGAAGAGGCAAAAAAGATTTTAGACAAACTCTCAAAAAGTATGCAAAACACACAAAATTTTGCCTACCTGTCAAAAATCAAGCCGCAACAGCTTTCCGATTTTATTATCAATGAACATCCACAGACTATTGCTTTGATTTTGGCACACATGGATCCTACAGAGGCTGCTGATACACTGCAGTATTTTCCGGATGATTTGCGAAGTGAAGTTGCGATGCGTATGGCAAAACTCGGAGACATCTCTCCTTCTGTTATTAAACGGGTTTCTGCAGTACTTGAGTCAAAACTTGAATCACTTGCCTCTTATAAAGTTGAAGTAGGTGGACCGCGCGCGGTGGCAGACATCTTTAACCGTCTTGGTGCAAAAAGTTCTAAAGCAACTTTGGCAAATATTGAACAGGTTGATGAAGAGTTGGCGACACAGATTAAAGAGATGATGTTTACTTTTGATGATATTGCTACATTGGACAAAACTTCAATAGCTGAAGTTTTAAAAGCTATAGACAAAGCAGAACTTATGCTGGCACTCAAATCTGCTCCGGAAGAGTTAAAAGAGAAGTTTTTCTCTGCAATGAGTGAGCGGGCTCGTGAAGCCTTTGAAGAAGAGATGCAGTTCCTTGGAGCAGTTAAAATGAAAGATGTTGAAACCGCTCAGAGAAAAATCGTTGAAGTGGTTAATCAGTTAGCTGAAGCGGGAACTATCCAAATGGGCTCCAGCGAAGAGATGATAGAGTAAAAAATGGCAACTATAATATCTGAAAATGACATTAATGAGCATAATGTGCAAAAATACAGTTTTAAAGTTATCGCAATAGGTTCAAAAGAAGAGCAAAAAAAAGAAAATAAAGTATTTACACAAGAAGACAATCCAAAAGCAAGAGCATCGGATGTTGATTCGAGTGCTTTGAGTACGAGTTCAAAAGATTCACTTATAGAGTCTTTAATGAAAAAAACAGATGAAATGTCATCAAACTTTATAAAATTGCAAATGAGACTCGAAGCCAAAGAAGAAGAGTTTCAAGAAGAACTGAAAAGAGCCAAGGAAGAGGCTTTTGCCGAAGGGCTGAAGGCTGGAGAGGCAAAAGCCAGAGAAGAGATTGACAAAACACTGCGCAGCAAACTGGAGCTTTTGACAAATTCCATACAAAAACTTGAAGAGAGCGCAAGTGAATTTGAAAAAGCTTTAGAAGGCATAAAAAACGAATTGCTGCATGCGGCTATAGACATTGCAAAAGAGGTTGTACAGGTTGAAGTAAGTGAAAACTCTTCACAGATCGCTAAAAAACTCAGTGATGAGTTAATACAGGAATTGCAAAGTGCTTCTAAAATAACATTGAAGGTAAATCCAAAAGATCACAGCGCTATTGCACAACATTTTACAAAACTTGAACATGTGGAAGTTCTGCCTGAAAGTGCAGTAAGTGAAGGCGGTGTTATAGTTTTGAGTGATGCAGGTAATATTGATGCACAAATATCAAAAAGATTTGAGAGAGTAAAAAAGGCAGCTTTAAGTGAGTAGAATGAATATAAAAGAGAAAAGTATTAAAGAGCTTGAGGCTCTCAGTGAAGATATCAGAAAAAGAATTTTAGAGGTTGTAAGCAAAAACGGTGGACATTTAAGTTCTACTCTCGGCGCTACAGAGATAATTGTAGCAATGCATAAAGTATTTGATTCTCAAAAAGATCCTTTTATTTTTGATGTATCACATCAGGCTTATGCCCACAAACTGCTTACAGGGCGATGGGAAGAATTTGACACTCTCCGACAGTTTAACGGAATATGCGGTTATACCAAACCAAGCGAAAGCAGTGATGATTATTTTGTGGCAGGACACAGTTCGACTTCAATATCTTTAGGTGTCGGGGCTGCAAAAGCCATAGCTCTCAAGGGTGAGCAAAATGAACGTATTCCCGTAGTGCTTATCGGTGACGGTTCTATGACTGCAGGTATGGTGTATGAGGCGCTAAATGAGTTGGGTGAGAGAAAGTATTCGATGATTATTATTTTAAATGATAATGAGATGAGTATAGCCAAACCCATCGGTGCAATCAGCAGAATGCTCAGTTCTGCCATGGCATCTCCTTTTTACCAAAGATTTAAAAGAAATACGGAGAGTTTTGTAGATAACTTTGGTGATGGAGCCAGATATATCGCAAAGCGCATGGAAGAGTCTTTGAAGCTTATTACTCCGGGGATACTTTTTGAAGAGATGGGAATCAATTACATTGGTCCTGTAGACGGACATAATATTGCACAACTTGTAGATATTATGAAAACAGCCAGAAAACTCAATGAACCGGTTATAATTCATGCACAGACGCTTAAAGGAAAAGGGTATGAAATCGCGGAAGGCAAAGAGGAAAAATGGCATGGTGTCGGTCCGTTTGACCTTTTAAGTGGAAGTTCTGCCAAAAAAACCGCAAGCAAAAGCGCTACACAAATATATACCGAGTCTCTTCTTTCTTTGTGTGAAAAAAATGAAAAGATTGTCGGTGTCACAGCAGCAATGCCCAGTGGTACAGGTTTAAGTGCATTGATAGAAAAATATCCGACACGTTTTTGGGATGTGGCTATTGCAGAACAACATGCCGTGACCTCTATGGCAGCCCTGGCAAAAGAAGGTTTCAAACCTTTTTGCAGTATTTATTCTACATTTTTACAACGGGCCTATGATCAGGTTATTCACGACACCTGTCTGATGGATTTACCGGTTGTTTTTGCACTTGACCGTGCCGGAATTGTCGGAGAAGACGGAGAAACTCACCAGGGTGTGTTTGATGTCAGTTATCTGCGGGCTATTCCTAATATGACACTTTTTGCACCAAGAGATGAGAAGAGTTTTCATCAGGCAATGGGTTTTGCTGCCAAATATGAACATCCGTGTTCTTTGCGTTATCCAAGGGGTTCTTTTATAGCAACTAATTTACCCGAATCTGCACCTTTTGAACTTGGAAAATCTCAGCTTTTGCAGACTGCAAAGAGTGATATACTTTTTATCGGCTACGGAAATGGTGTCGGACGGGCATATCAAACAGCACAGTGTATGGA
>JALSKR010000139.1 GCA_026988735.1 Sulfurimonas sp. | reverse complement strand
AAGCTTTCGATGAAGAGGTATTGCCCTTGGAGATATATACGCCGAAGGTACAAATCAGCACACCAAAAGTCTATCAAGCATACAGGCAAAATTTTTATGCACCGATAGACGGTTTTGCTGCAGATGCGTTGAAAAAGAAATTTTCAGTAGAAATTTTGCAAGAGCTTAATGCCAAAGAAGCAAATGATCTGTTTGCACCTGCCTTGCAGGAGTATCCGGATTTGGCACAACATTATAAAGACGGATACTACTTCAGCGGAAGTGGAAGCAGCTTTTTTAAACTAAAAGAAGAAGAGAAGAACAATGGGTGAAACAATAGCAAAAAACAAAAAAGCGTATCATGATTATTTTATAGAAGAAAAATTTGAAGCAGGACTTGTTTTAACAGGCAGTGAAGTCAAAGGCATCCGTGCGCATCGGGTAAATCTAAAAGACAGTTTTATCCGTTTTGTTAACGGAGAAGCTTTTTTGTTTAATGCGCATATCGGCAGACTTGAGACGACACACCACTACTATGGGCACGAAGAACGCGGGGCAAGGAAACTGCTCTTGCATAAAAAAGAGTTGGCAAAGATGCAAAAAGCCGTAGCACGTGACGGCTATACCATAGTACCTTTACAGCTCTATTTTAACAAAAGAAATATAGCAAAACTGCAAATTGCCATAGCAAAAGGAAAACTATTGCATGACAAACGAAATGACTTAAAAGAAAAAGATCAAAAAAGAGATATTCAAAGAGCCATGAAGGATTACTGATGAAGTTTTTGTTATTTGTTTGCCTTTTTGTTTCTTCTCTCTTTGCTTTACATGTAAAGGTAATAAATGATGAGGTAGGCAACGGTAAAACGGCATTAGTGAAACTTGCAAAAGAAAAAAATATTGCATACAAAAGAGTTGATTTTGAAGGGAAAAAGATAAAAATTTTTCAAAATCCCTTGAATGAAAATGAATATTATGCATTGATTCCGGTCTCTTATTATGAGAAACCTGCGCATAAACCTGTGAAAATTGTCTATATTCAAAACGGTATAAAAAAATATAAATATTTTACACTCAAAATCAAAAATGCAAAATATACAAAAGAAACAATACATGTAAGCGATTCTAAAGTAAATCCACAATCAGAAAAAGTGAAAAAAAGAATAGCAAAAGAGTACAAAGAAGCTATGAAAATTTATCATACCGTTACAAACAAAAGCTACCTGCATTCAGATTTTATTTTTCCTGTACAGAGTAAAATTACAAGTGCTTTTGGTACAGCGAGAGTCTATAACGGTTCACTCAAAGGGTATCACAGCGGAACAGATTTTCGGGCAAAAATCGGTACACCGATTGTAGCGTCCAATGAGGGAAAAGTTGTTTTGGTCAAAAAAAGATTTTATTCGGGCGGAACTGTCATTATTGATCATGGTGAAGGCATTTATACCTGCTACTTTCATATGAGTGAATTTAGTGTCAAAAAAAATCAATTTGTTCAAAAGGGTGAACTTTTAGGGTTATCAGGAAAAAGCGGCAGGGTTACAGGTCCTCATTTGCATTTTTCAGCTAGAATTAACGGAGTACAAGTTGATCCGTTGCAACTTATAGCATTGCTAAACAATAATTTAATTTTAAAGAAATAGGAAAACAAACATGACACTTTTTCAATTACTGATGCTGGGTGCATCTGCTTTTTTTGCATATAAGATATATGAGCATATACAGACACTTAAAGATCCGGAGGGTCAACAACATATGGGTACCGAAGATGAACGAAGTGCCGAAGCATTCTCTCCTTTTGATGCCTCTTCTTTGGTAGAAAAAGCTGATGAGGAGATGCAAAAAGGAGATTTGCAAAAAGCACTTGCTATTTATAGTGAGGCAAATATTAAAGAACCGAAAAATCCTGAAACACTCTTTAAAATGGGGTATACGCTTGCACAGCAAAACAGAGATGATGAAGCTATGGAGTACTACAAAGAGGCACTCGAACTGGATCCGAACAATACCTACATTCATCAGGCAATGGCATCGTTGTACAGAAAAATGGGAGAATTTGCAAGTGCAAGAAATCATTTGAACAAATCACTTGAAATAGATGCTACAAACCCTATTACCTATTATAATTATGGAAATTTACTGGTGGATATGAAGCATTTTGACGAAGCAAAAGTCATGTATGCAAAAGCGCTGGAACTTGATCCTGAATTTAAAGAGGCAAAAGAAGAGTTAGGTAAAATTGCCAAGGGAGAGAAACTGTGAAAATACTTGAAATTTATAAATATCTTAACGAACTCTCACCTTTTGAAATTCAAGAATCATGGGATAACTCCGGTCTTTTAATCGGAGATTTTGAAGACGATATTTCAAAAGTCGCTTTAAGTATTGACGTAGATGAAAAACTGATTGATTCTTTGGATGAAAATACACTTTTAATAACACATCATCCTATAATTTTTGGCGGACTCAAGCAGCTGGAATTTTCAAAATATCCTGCAAATTTGATTCAGAAGATGATTAAAAAAAATATTTCCAATATTGCAATGCATACAAATTTTGACCAGACACATTTAAATGAGTATGTTGCAAAAGAGGTACTCGGATATGAAATTTGTAAAAAAGACGGTTTTGTTGCCTATTTGGAAGTTGATGAAGATTTTGACATATTTGCTAAACATGTTGCAAAGGCTTTTGGGCTTAAGTACGCACGTACTGTCAAGTGCGCACAAAGAGTAAAAAAAGTGGCATTGACAACAGGATCGGGATGCTCTTTGATGAAAAGTCTGGATGCTGACTGTTTTTTGACGGGTGATGTAAAATATCATGATGCAATGGAGGCAAAAAGTATAAAATTGTCTTTAATTGACATCGGACACTATGAAAGTGAGTGTTTTTTTGCACAAATTATGCAAAAGCATTTGAAAATTTTAGGTTTAGAAGTTATAATTGCATCATCAGAAAACCCATTTACATATATTTAAGTCTAATAATACAAGTAATGGTAGAAGTAAAACCACTAAAGGACCCCAATGAACAAGCACTTAAAACAACTAATCGACCTTTCAATAATAGACAAAGAGATAGATGCATTTGAGCCTCAGATAGAAGAAGCAAATGCAAATTATGAAGCAGCTCTTGCAAAAACAAAGAGTATAGAGTCAGATATTGAAAATTTGACAAATGAAATCAAAGAAGAAGAAGTTAAAAAAGCAAAAAACGAACTGCATCTTTCAGAACTTTCACAAAAGCTTGAAGAGAATGTAAAAAAAAGTTCTGAAGTAAAAACAGAACGCGAAATGAAGTCGTTGCAGCTTGAAGAAGAAATTGCCAAAGAACAGGTAACCTTTGCCAATGAAGAGATTCAAAGACTTGAAAAAATCATTGATGCAAAAAAAGAGCAAATTGAGGCTGCAAAAAGTGCTTTAGAAGAGTTGAATGCAAATTTGGAGAGTGTCAAAGCAGATGTTGATACAAAACTGGAAAAAATACACAAAGAAAGACAGGAAGTCTTCAAAAGAAAAGAGGCTCTTTTAGCAGACATTAATCAAAAAGGGCTTGCTTTTTACCAAAAAATTCGTCGTTGGGCAAAAAATACAACAGTGGTTCCTGTTGAAGAACAGGCATGTATGGGATGCCACATGGTTATTGGCGATAAAGTATACTCTGATGTCATTAAGGGTGAAGATATTACAACATGTCCTCACTGTGGACGTATTCTCTATGTGAAAGTCAACGAAGAGTAGGCTTGAAGCCGTTTTTCTTTTTTTATTATATTGTAAGCGTTGTGTTTTATATAATAGCACTTCCGCTTCTCATAGTCTTGTCTTTTAAAAAAAAATATAAAGAATCAATTCCTGCACGTTTTTTTCTTTTTAAGAATCCTCCGTTTCACAGTACAAATGCAATTTGGTTTCATGTATGTTCCCTGGGCGAAGCCAGAGCGCTAAAGCCTCTTTTGGATATATTGGAAAATAAAAAACTGCTTATTACAGCGATTACACAGACCGGACACAATGAAGCAAAAAAATACAATGCAGAGGTGCGTTATCTGCCCTATGAAATGTATCTGCCTTTTTGGATAAAACCGCAAAAAAAGCTTATCGTACTCGAAGCAGAATTTTGGTATCTGCTTTTTAGTGTAGCACGCTCACGCGGTGCAGAAGTCATTTTGCTTAATGCCAGAATTTCAGATAAGAGTGTCAACAAATATATGAAGTTTGCCTGGTTTTACAAAAAACTTTTAGAGAATGTGGATATGGTTTATGCGCAGAGTGAGAATGATAAAAACAGATTCTTGGCACTGGGTGCAAAAAAGATTGAAGTTATCGGAAATATAAAATTGGCAGGTGAAATTAAAAAAACAAAAGAGTATGAAAAGCCTGAGTCCGAAGTTATCGTAGCGGGAAGTACTCATCCCGGCGAGGAAAAAAGTATTTTAGAAGCTTTTTTTACATATAAAAAAGAGTATGAGGCAAAGTTGATAGTTGTTCCTCGTCATCCGGAACGATTTGATGAAGTATATGGGTTAATGAATTTGTATGCACAGCAAAACAATGCAACACTTTCTCGTTTTTCAGAGGTGAAAAATTTTGCAAGTGATATGATTTTAGTCGATATGATGGGTGAACTGAACAACATTTATGCCATCAGTGACATAGCTATTCTCGGAGGCGCATTTAAAGAAGATGTCGGCGGACATAATCCGCTTGAACCGGCTTATTTTGGTTGTAAAATAATTACCGGAAAACACTTTTTTCACCAAAAAGAGTTGTTCAAATATGTTCATCATGTACAGTATGTTGCAGCAGATGAGATAGCAGATGCCCTTAAAACGGCAAAAGAGTTACCACCTTCAATGGTAGAAGAGAAAATAAATCTCGAACCAGTGGTTCAAAAAATATTAGAAAATTAAAAGGAGCTAGTAAGATGGCGACAGAAAAAGCATATAAATTATTGGCACAACAAGAAGGCATCTCGAACTCAAGTGCAAAGTCTATGATAGACAGAGGACTTGTATATGTCGGCAATAAAAAAGTAATGATTGCCCGTGGTGAAATTGATGAGCGAACGATATTTCGAGTGCAAAAAGTAGAACGTGTCCAGCCTATTTTTGAAAATGATGATATAGTTGTTGTGGACAAGCCTGCACATGTAAACTCGGACGAAATAGAGCGTCAGTTCAAACCGGCAGTTCTGCTTCACAGACTTGATCGTGAAACAAGCGGTGTTTTAATGCTTGTTAAGAATGAAGAGTTTCGTCAGCGTGCGATTAAAGAATTTCGTGATGATAAGGTCTATAAAGAGTATATTGCCTGGGTTGAGGGCATAATGACAGAACCGATTGAAGTGGACAAAGCAATTACAACGCAGAAAAAAAACAACAAAGCCTATTCAAATGTTTCTCCAAAAGGAAAACCGGCAAGAACGGAGTTTTTCCCTGATATAGTGAGTGCAAAAAAGACAAAAGTAAAATGTATCATACACAATGGACGTACACACCAAATCAGAGTGCATGCACGTTATATCGACCATCCTATAGTCGGTGACGAGCAGTATGGCGGACGTCGTGCCAAGCGTGTGATGCTTCATGCTCATAAAGTCAGACTTCTTGGAATGGAGTTTGTAGCAAAAGAGCCTAAGAGCTTTGTTACATTTGAATAATTAAGAAAAACTTAGTTACAATTTCGAAAAAATTTATATTTATTATACAAGAGGTGTTTTAATGTTTGGTACTTTAACAGATTCGTTTACAAATGCAATAAAAAAGATTCGTTTTCATGATGATGATAAAGCACTTTCTAAGGCGCTCAATGAACTTAAAAAAAATCTTTTAAAAGCGGATGTGAATCATAAAGTTGTTAAAGAACTGATTCAAAAAGTACAACTGCGTACAAAAGAAAAAGGTATAGGAAAAGACCAGTTTCTTGAAGCTTTGCGTGAAACACTCAATGAACTTTTAGATGTAGGTGGTAACAGAGGATTTGTATTTGCCCCCAATCCTCCGACAGTTATTTTGATGACAGGTCTTCAGGGATCGGGTAAAACAACAACAACAGGTAAACTTGCAAACTACCTGAAAAACAAAGGTAAAAAAGTACTTGTTGTTGCAGCCGATTTACAGCGTTTGGCTGCAGTTGAACAGTTACGTCAGATTACTGCACAGATTGAAGTAGAACTTTATGAGGATGAATCGACAAAGAATCCTGCAGAAGTAGTTAAAGCCGCTTTGCAATATGCCGATTCTAAAATTTTTGATGTTGTTTTAATAGATACGGCCGGTCGTCTGGCAATTGATGAAGAACTGATGGATGAGCTTGAAAGTGTAAAAAAAGCGGCAAATCCAGATGAAATTTTTTATGTGGCCGACTCTTTAACAGGTCAGGATGCGGTAAGAACGGCTACTACTTTTAAAGAAAAAATCGGTATTGACGGGGTTATTCTTTCCAAGTATGACGGAGATGCAAAGGGTGGTGTTGCTTTGGGACTTTCTTCCCAGGTACAGGTACCGCTTCGTTTTATCGGTCTGGGCGAAAAAATGGAAGATTTGGAAGTCTTCTTACCGGAACGTATTGTCAACCGTCTGATGGGATTTGGAGATGTTGAAGGGCTTGCTGAAAAAGTAACGAATGTTATTGATGAAAAGCAGGCAAAAAAGCTGACCAAAAAGATTCAAAAAGGAAAGTTTAATTTCAATGACTTTTTAGAGCAGATGGAACAGATGAAAAAAATGGGAAGTATGAGCTCTATCATGGGAATGATTCCCGGAATGGGAAATATGTCCAAAGCGATTAAAGATTTTGATTTTGAAAATTCTGGAGAGCTCAAAAATATAAAAGCCATGGTTGCTTCCATGACAAGAAAAGAGAGAGAAAACCCTGACTTGTTAAACAATTCTAGAAAACAGAGAATTGCAAAAGGGTGCGGACTTGATATAGTTGAGATAAACAGAATGATAAAGCAGTTTAAAAATGCAGGAAAGATGGCAAAAAAATTTTCTGGAAAAAATGGAATGAAACAGCTCCAGTCAATGATGGGTCAAGCCGGAGGTCCAGGCGGAATGGGCGGCCTTCCGAGATAGCTATTGCTATTTAAGAAAAAAACAGATATAATCCGATTTCAAAATAAATCTTTTTAAACAATACCTCTGTGATAAAAAGATTTGTAGCCTATTTACTGGTTACATGTGTACATCCAACTATAGAGATGGTAAGAGGGAAGCAAAATTATTTAAGAGAAATACTCTTCTACATTTACAACTTCCCAAAAGAAACTTATCATTTATAGTAATAAACTCTAAACATCTCAAAAAACTTTGTTTTTTGTAGCTTTAGGGGGTTGTAGGGACATTGTGTCCCTGCCTCATATAATGGACTTTGTTCATTATAGAGAAATTATGTATATATGTAACCAGTAATAGGTAAATTAAAAAAACAGGAAACAAAATGACAGTAATTAGACTTACTCGTATGGGAAGAAAGAAAAGACCATTTTATCGTATCGCGGTAACTGATAGCCGTAAACGTAGAGATGGTGGTTGGATTGAGCTTATTGGATATTATAATCCAATGACAAAAGAGCTGAAAGTTGATAATGAAAGAGTTGATTACTGGTTGGGTGTTGGTGCTCAAATGAGTGATCGTGTGAAAAAGATCACTGGTCGTTAATTATGATTGCTGATTTTGTCGCACAATTTGCAAGACTGATAGCATCATACCCTGATGATATTAGAGTTGAAGTTCAAGAGGGCGATGAAATAACAGAAATAGTTCTCTATGCAAACCAGGCGGATATAGGGAAATTAATAGGAAAAAGCGGCAAGATGATTGGTGCTATTAAAACTGTGATTTCCGGATGTAAAGCCAAAGATGGTGTGAGTTACCGTATCAATGTCGAAGCAATCTAGTAAAGAAAAGTTGCTTCATATTGCAACAATCGGCAAAACTGTCGGTATCAAAGGTGATATGAAGTTGCACATTAAGTGTGATTTTCCAGAACAGTTTGTAAAAGGCGCAACCTTTTTAATCAACAAAAAAGAGCATATTACTTTAAGTGATGTAGATCTTGAACGTGGTTTGGTGCGTATTAATAACATTACAAACCCTGAAGATGCGAAAAAGTTTACAAATGCAAAACTTTTTACAACGTATGAAGAGACAAGAAAAAACTGTCATCTGAATGAAGGTGAATACTTTTGGTTTGATTTGGAAGATTGTAAAGTTTATGAAGACAACAACCTTCTTGGTGTTGTCAAAGAGATTGAAAGATTTAACAATACAAACTATTTAAGTATTCAAACTGATGAGAGTTTGGTTGCAAGGGGTTTGCCAAAGAGCTTTTTGGTTCCTTTTATAGCACCGTTTAAAGTTAATGTTGACATAAATAACAAGCGCATTGTACTTAATGGTGCTATGGATATTTTGGAAGCATCATAAATGACATATACGTTCGTTACCCTTTTTCCTAATTTGATTGAGGGTTATTTTAAAGATTCGATTTTAAAAAGAGCGATTGAGAAGAATCTTTTAGAAATTAATTATCTTAATCCTAGAGATCATTCGAAAAATAAACATTTTAAAGTTGATGATACGGCAGTCGGTGGCGGTGCAGGAATGGTTATGAATCCTCAACCGCTTTTTGATGCTTTGGATGATTTAAAAAGTAAAGATGAAGATGTTCATATTGTTTTTGTAACTCCGGTTGCCAAACCTTTTGTACAAAATGATGCAAAACGTTTGGCAAAAAAATCCCATATAGCTTTTGTGAGTGGAAGATATGAGGGAATAGATGAGAGAGTTATAGAAAAATATGCTGATGAAGTATTCTCCATTGGTGATTATATTTTAACCGGAGGCGAATTGGCTTCACTGGTACTCTGTGATGCCATAAGCAGAAATAAAGAAGGTGTACTTGGAAACTCTGAATCTTTAGAAGTTGAGAGTTTTGAAACACCACTTTTAGAAGCACCGTCTTTTTCAAAACCACAAAACTATGAGGGTTTAAGTGTTCCATCAGAATACTTAAAGGGAAATCATAGTAAAATTCGCTCACTAAAATTAGCCTTGTCTGAAGCAAAGACCAAATTTTTTAGACCTGAGCAGCTATTAAAGCATAAAGTTACACAGCGATTGTCTTAAAGCACACTAGTGCGATGGGCTTTTCGCCAAGAAAAACCAAGTGTTAACGTAGAGAAAGGAATTACTTCCTTTCTCGTTATAAATCAAATGAAGGGTTTCCTTCATTTATGAAATAAATTAAGGATCTAGTCTTATGAGAAATAAGTATATTGAAAACTTTGAAAAAGCACAAACTGCAGAAAAAAACATTCCTGATTTTCGTGCTGGTGATACTGTAAATTTAGCAGTAACAATTAAAGAAGGTGACAAAACTCGTGTACAAAACTACGAGGGTGTTTGTATAGCTAAGCGTGGTCAGGGAACTGGTCAAACAATTACAGTTCGTAAAATTGGTGCCAACGGTGTTGGTATTGAAAGAATTTTCCCAATTTATTCTGACTCAATCAATGAAATAAAAGTTATTCGTCGTGGTCGTGTTCGTCGTGCGAAACTCTTTTATCTTCGTGCACTTGCCGGTAAGAAAGCTCGTATTAAAGAACTTAGAAGAAAATAATTCTTCTGGGCTCTTGGGTCCTTCATATTTTATAACATTCCCACATTACACATATTTTTTAAACTCCGTAAAAATTAATCTCACTTTTTAGCATAAATAACAAATTCATAGTATAATCAATAAAAATAGACATTATCTGGATAACAATGAACTACATAGCAGACTTAAAAAAGGTCGTAGAAATAAATTCCTATACAAAAAATACAGAGGGTGTGAACCTTGTCGGAGAAATTTTTGATGAATGGTTTGAAGCATTGGGTTTTGAAACTGTCATTTACAAACGCGACAATGTCGGTGATCATCGCTATTACAAATCTTTACATGTAAACAATTCTCCCAAACTACTTTTGCTCGGACACATTGACACGGTTTTTCCTCCCGGAAAATTTGAATATTTTACAGAAGATGAGGACTGGGTATACGGACCGGGTGTATGTGATATGAAAGGTGGTAATATTGTACTGCTCGAAGCACTGCGTCAGCTTACATGTAAAGACTTGAAAATTCAAAATATTGATATTTTGCTTGTGAGTGATGAAGAGACAGGCAGTGATGATTCCAAATATCTGACAGCAGAACTTGCCAAAGAATATACATATTGTTTTGTATATGAAGCTGCCGGTGCAAACTTAGAACTTGTAAGCGGACGAAAAGGTGTAGGAACTTTCTTTGTTGATATAGAGGGAAAAGCCGCTCATGCAGGAAATCATTACAGTGAGGGTTGTGATGCCAACCTGGAACTTTCATATAAGCTGCAAAAACTTGTACAGTTGACAGATTTGGACAAAGGCACAACTGTGAATGTCGGAAAAATTGAAGGAGGAATAGGTGCAAACACTGTTTCTCCTCATGCCCAATTGGTTTTTGAATTAAGATACAAATATTCTGTTGAGAAAGAGAGAGTTTTAAGCGCTATAGAAAAGATTATACAGACCTCTTTTGTTCGTGGTGTAAAAGCGACATTAAGCGGTGGAATACAAAGAGATGTTATGCAAACAACAGACTCTTCAACAGCTTTACTTCAAAAAATCAAGATGATAACACAACAGCAAATAGCAGCAGAAGAAAGAGGTGGAGTAAGTGATGCAAATATTGTCAGTGCATGTGGCGTTGTGACACTGGATGGTTTTGGACCATATGGTGATGGAGATCATACAGTAAAAGAACGGGCCAGTAAAGAGAGTTTTGTAAGTCGTATAGAAATGAGTACAAAACTTTTTGAATATTTTATAAAAAATTTAAAATTTTAGGGGATGTAAATGGAAAAAAGAAAAATCGGCATGTGGCTGTATAAAAATGGTGGCGGAGAAAAAATTGCAAAGAAAATAATAAAAAAGCTCAAAGAAAGAGATATTGAAGTATTAAATGACATTAATTTACGTCATGCAATTGCAAAAAATGCTCATATTCTTTATCATGGGAGTGAATATCATGGAGAAAAACTTGATAAACTTGATTTGTTTTTTTCTTATAATGCTGGAGAACAGACTCAGTATCAAATGTATCTCTATCAGGCACTTAACCGGATTATTCCAATGATAAACTCGTATGAGACTTTCGCATTAACAGAAGATAAATTTCAAACCTCTTTTGTCTTGAGAAACAACGGGGTAAAGACAGCTGATTATAAATTATGCCACAGAGATGACGGGCATGAACTTAAAAAAATCATTAAGAAATGGGACAAAATGGTTTACAAACCGACTGACGGTTGGGGCGGAGTCGGACTTACCAAAATTGAGAATGAGGCAAGTCTGGATATGCTTATGCCTTTTTTAAATCAGATGGATTTACGTTATTTTTATGTAGAAAAATTTATTGATTATGACAATACAGACTTTAGAGTTGATATAGTTGACGGAGAATTTGTCTCCTGTTATGGAAGAAAAGCCAGTGGAACTGATTGGCGCACAAATGTAACAAGCGGCGGCAGTGTTTTTGTACGTGAAGCAAATGATGAAGTTGTCAGTATTGCAAAAAAAGCATGCAAGGCAACAGGTGTGGATATTGGAGGTGTTGATATTATCTATGACAGAGAAAGAGAAGAATATATTGTTTTAGAGGTAAACGGCATTCCCGCCTTTGCCACTCCCGAACAGGAAAAAATCGGATTAAACTTTAATGACAAAAAAATTGATTTAATTGTAGATTTAATTGACAGAAAAACGAAGTAAGAGTATCATTTCAAAAAAATTGAAGGCAATGGTTTGAGACAACAATATAGTTCATACGATGAATGTATAAATTTTTTTAATTCTGCTCAAAAAAAATATCCACATCTTGTTAAAATAGAAACAATAGGTCAAACTTGGGAAAACAGAGATATCATTGCTGTTTCAATCAGCAAAAATGTAGCGGTGCACCAAACAAAACCTGCACTTTTTTATACAGGTACAATTCATGCAAGAGAGTGGATAGGTATAGAACTTTCTCTCTCTTTTGCAAAATATATTTTGGAACATATTGATTATGATCCACAGCTTAATAAAATACTGGACAATACTACACTTTATATGGTTCCCTGTGCAAATCCGGATGGTTTTGAGTACTCAAGAAATCATTTTTCTTTTTGGAGAAAAAATCGTAGAAAAAATCCTGATGGAAGTTACGGAGTAGATTTAAATCGAAACTTCAGTGTAGGTTTTGCTCCAAACAAAAATTATACCTCTAATGTTTACTCCGGTCCTGAACCGTTCAGTGAACCTGAAACAGTGGCACTGCGGGATTTCTTTCTAGCACATAAAAATATTACGATAGCCTTGGATTATCATTCTCAGGGGAATGTGTTTTTTCCTGCACATAATTTTATGCATGAAGATGCAGAGGATGCCGTGGATTTAAATCTGCTTGCAGGGAATATGGCAGAAGAGATACGAAAAGAATCATCAAGAGAGTATGGGATTCATATGGGTAAACCTCCTGTGCATTTAATTTCGGGAAGTGGTAGAGAATTTTATTATTCACAAGGTGCACTGTCGTTGGTTGCTGAAGTTGGCACACGAAACATCAGTGATTATATTGAACATATGAGTGAAAATATCAAAGAGAATATTCCTGCTTTGATTATGGCACTTTCTGAAGTGAATAATTATAAAAAGGAAGACAATTTAGAACGAGTGCAAAATTTTGTTGCTAAAAGTATTGGGGCTAAAGAGATAGAATTAACTTGGGATTATATAGAAGATGAAACAATTTATTTTGAAATTTACCGGTCAAAAAAATTAAAAGGCTTTGCGCAGGCATCCAACAGAATTACTGTAACAAAAATGAAAAGTTTTACAGATTCAAATTTAAAAAGTGCGACAAATTATTATTATTACATTCGTGCCGTGTGTAAAGCCAAATCAATCAAATCTCCTTATGCACAACTTGTTGGAGTACGAACAAAACCTGCTGAAAACATGTTTTCTAAAATATTATATCCGCTTGCCAGTAAAATTGGTTATGTTGGGGAAAAAACACAAAAGAATAAAGATCATTTTGGTAATAATTCTCTTTTTGTCGGTATTTCAGAACAAAAAGGTGAATGTTATGGCGTATGCGGGTTTTCGTTGGCAACTATTCCTGAAAATGCAATTATTACAGCAGCAAAAATTTCGTTTTATCCAATGAACAGAGTTGCTGTTCAGGTTGAGCGTTATGGCCAGTGGCGTGTAGGACAGATGGATGAACGCACGATTGATAAACTTGACAGTTTTGATGATATAAAAAATGTAAAAATGCTTTCTTATATAGACAGACCAACATGTTCTCATCAATTGGCACAAGGTGTCTGGAGAGAGTATGAGTTTGCAGAACAGGAAATAAAAGTTCTTGAAAAAGCTTTAAAAAGAAGAGAGGCATATTTCAGAATGCAGGGACCAACTTCCTTACCGCTTGACAGAGCTTCTCAGTTAATGCAGTGGGATATAGGGTATGGAAAATTTAGCGGTGGATTGACTTATAGACCAAAACTTGATATTTCCTATACTATACGAGAAGCCAAACTGGATATCCAGTCTTCTTATGAGTTTACTCTAAACAGGGATGATATTAAAGACACTGCACTTAAATCCGGATATGATGCAAATGGAGACTTGAAATATGCCTGTATTGAATTTGATCTGTTAAATTTACCGGATATGGAAAATACAGTAGTATCTGATGCCTATATAGATCTAGAGGCATATAAAATAAATGCAAAAGAAAATAATTTACGTTTTCACATAGAATTGATAGAACCGATTCCAGACGAAGTTACATATGAGAAGATAAAAAACAGAAAGATAATTGAAAGAATAGGGTATGATGTAAGCGTAACAGAGATTAAAAGTTCTTCAAAACAGAGATTTGTTTTTGATACCTATGCAATTAATGAAATGCTTGAAATGGCACAAAAAAACAAGAAAGCTTTTTTTGTCATATCCGCTTCATCTGAAAGTGAAACATCAAAAAATACTGATGTTAATTGGATAGATAATAAAAAAATCAATAAACCGACACTGACACTGGATTATATACGTAAAAGAAAAAACCCTCCCAAACAAGTAGAAAATTTACGAGCGAGTATGGAAAACGGAATAATAAAACTACAGTGGGATACACCGGATGATGACGGATATAAAGGAGTGATAGTAGTCAAAAACAGATTTAAAGTTCCCTGTTCTCCATATGACGGACAAAAATTATATGGAGGCAGTGATAATTACACATATGATAATTTTGGCGATACAAATGTACACAAATATTATGCAGTATTTTCTTATGATGATGTCCCAAATTTTTCTGAGCCTGCATATATTGAAGTAAATAATTAGAATTTTGACAAGAGACAAAACTCTACAAAAAGTAACAAATCAAAAACTTCAAAAACTTTTTCAAAAACCCACCAAACATTAAGCGTTTTCTAAGCAAGACTCTCCTATAATTCCCATCCACAAACAGAGAGACCTTGTTTAAAAGGTTGAGAGAGACTTCGCGTTGAAGCCACTGAATATGTTTGAGATCATTGAAAACTAAGCAAGTAAGAGACTCTCTATCTTTACAGACAGAGAGATAAATTACTTAGAAATAACTAATAAACAACAACCGTCTATTCTATTTTGAAATCCATTCAGGTTTACCTGAATGGTTCCCTTAATAGTAATAGATAACTATACAGTCTAGTAATAAAGCTTTAAGCAGTTTTATTAAGACTTAAAATAACAAAGCCAATGATTTAATAATCTTGGGCAAAAGATTAAATTTAATACGCTATCGGAAGTAATTCCGATAACTACGTTAACACTGAGTTCTCTTCAGCAGAGAGCTCAATCGCACTAGTGCGATGGGCTTGACGCCGAGTCAAACCAAGCGTTAGCGTAGTAAAAGGGATTACTCCCTTTTGCGTTTCCAATTATGGAGAGTTTGATCCTGGCTCAGAATGAACGCTGGCGGCGTGCTTAACACATGCAAGTCGAACGGTAACAGAGAGTAGCTTGCTACTTTGCTGACGAGTGGCGCACGGGTGAGTAATATATAGATAATGTGCCCCTTGGACCGGGATAGCCATTGGAAACGATGATTAATACCGGATACTCCTTCTTACCAAAAGGTAAGTTGGGAAATGGATTCCGCCAAGGGATCGGTCTATATCCCATCAGCTAGTTGGTAGTGTAAGAGACTACCAAGGCGATGACGGGTAGCGGGTTTGAGAGGATGATCCGCCACACTGGTACTGAGACACGGACCAGACTCCTACGGGAGGCAGCAGTGAGGAATATTGCACAATGGGGGAAACCCTGATGCAGCAACGCCGCGT
>JALSKR010000138.1 GCA_026988735.1 Sulfurimonas sp. | reverse complement strand
TAATGTTCAACGCGGTGACACCCTTGGTGCGGTCAGCATGGAGTTTGACATCACAGATATGCGTAATGCAGGGATGTTGACTATTCTAAAAATACTTGGAATAAACCTTCTTTTTATTGTAGTTGTTTTACTGCTTATCAATCACTATGTTACTCCTTACATGGAGCTTTTCTCCAATATGCAAAAAGGAATAAGAAAAGCCTATAAGGGAGATTTTTCCTATGAGTTTACTACAAGTGTCATAGGTGATGCAAAAAATATTGTCGATCAGCTCAATACGCTCTTTAGAAAAATGCAAGAGACATTTGGCGATATAAAATACAACCTCGCAACTTTTATTCCTCAGGGCTGTGTCTCATCAAGTGACCCTCTTCATGAGGCAAAAACGATTATCGGCGAACTCTCCGATATATACAAATTTAAAAAGACTATAGAACACGACAGGACAAAAGAGATTGTCTATCAAAGAATTATAGATATTTTGAGTAACAAATATAAACTTTCTCATTTTGCATTTTATGAGATAGATACACTCAAAGCTACAAGAAAGCTCATATATATTTCCAACGGAAAAAGTATTTGCAAAGATGAAGTGGACGAGGATGCTTCCTTATGTAGAGCGCACAGAACAAATACAGCGGTAATTTCGAGTGAATTTGTCAATTTATGCAGGGAATGCAATTGTGGAGGGTTGGAATATATATGTATTCCATTTACTATAAATGATGAAAATTCTCTGGTTATTTCCATTACAACAAAAGACAAAAACGAACTCAACAAGATCAATAGTTTTATCAAAAGTATTGAAAATTACCTTGAAGCCGCCAAGCCGGTTATAGAGAGTAAAATATTAATGTCAAAACTTCGAGATACCTCCCTCAGAGATGCTATGACAGGGCTTTATAACAGAAGATTTCTTGAAGAGTTTATAGACACTTTCGCAAGTCAGGCAAAACGTGACAATACAACATACAGTGTCTTGATGCTTGACGTTGATTTTTTCAAGAAAGTCAATGACACCTACGGTCATGATATAGGTGATCAGGTTATTGCCAAAATAGGCGAAGTCATTCGTAACAGTATCAGAGAATCCGATTTGGCCATTCGTTACGGCGGAGAAGAGTTTGTAGTATTACTGCATAATGCTACGGATGAGGGAACAAAAATGATTGCTTCAAAAATACACTCTGAGTTTGCAAAGCTTGTTTTTGATGTCGGGAATGGCAGAACTATACAAAAAACTATGAGTATAGGTATATCAAAGTTCCCTAAAGACGGTGATACTATTTGGAAATGTATCAAATATGCAGACACTGCTTTGTATGTGGCAAAAACTACGGGAAGAAATAAAATAGTTGAATATAAACCGGAGATGTCAGAGGATGAAAATTTACGATAAAAAGCTTAGAAAGAGATTAAGCAACGCAAAAAGCGTTGCTTGTTTATAACTTTTTAGCTACAGCCGCATCCACCGCCACTTTGTTGTTGCGATGAAGAACCGCCTGTTGAACATGCACTTACACCGGGAGGTGTTGTCGGCTGAACAGACTTATTGTCTACGCCACCATTTGCATTGATCTCTTCTATTGTATTCCAGATAGACTCGGCAGCTTTCATATAACGTTTTGCCGTTTCTGATGACGGATCTGCAAAAATAATTGGTTTTCCTTCATCTCCGCCGGTACGGATAGCTGGCTCGATTGGCACTTCGGCAATTATTTTTGTATCAAACTCATCAGCCATTGGCTGTGATGTACCTTTTCCAAAAATATCATACTCAACACCAGTATCCGGAGCAATAAATCCGCTCATATTTTCAACAATTCCGGCAATAGGAATATTGAGTTTTTTAAACATATCGAGTGAACGGCGTGAATCATCAAGTGAAACACTTTGCGGTGTTGTAACAGTAAGCCCTGCTGTAACAGGAACAGCCTGTGCAAGTGAAAGCTGTGCATCACCTGTACCCGGTGGCATGTCAATTACCAATAAATCCAGTTCTGACCATAATATGTCACGCAAGAACTGCTCTATCGCTTTCATAATCATAGCACCACGCCAGATTAGCGACTGCCCTTCTTCCATTAATGAACCCATAGACATAACTTCTATGCCGTATGCTTTCATTGGAAGCACTTTGTTGCCTGTTACTTCCGGTTTTTGATCAGAAATACCTAACATACGTGGAATATTCGGACCATAAATGTCTGCATCCAAAAGACCTACTTTTTTGCCTTGTTGGGCAAGTGCAATGGCAATATTTACAGCAGTAGTTGATTTTCCAACACCACCTTTACCTGAACTCACCATCAAAAAGTTTTTGATTTGCGGTGCAATATTTTTACCTTGAGACGAACTCTCTTTTGGCATTTGCGGTGCTTTAATATTTACAGTAACTTTACCTGCACCCACATTTTTTAACTCTTTCTCTGCTTCGTCAACTATCTGTGCAGCCACTTCAGGTGCTGATGATGTGATTTCAACAGTGACACTTACATCATTTCCGTTTATTGCTATATCTTTTACAAAACCAAATGTTACGATATCCTTGGTAAACCCCGGATACATAACTTTTGAGAGTGCTGATTTTACAATTTCTTCAGTCATTCATTTTCCTTTAATTTTATTTTATAAAATTTAAGGGAACCTTTTTATTCCCTTTTTCTCACGCCAAAGGAACAAGTCCCCTTAGCTACGCTAACGCTTGGTTTCCTTCGGAAGGAAGCCCACGGTACTTGGTGCTTTTTTTATTTGTGTTGCATAAAATTCAAGGGAAGCTTTTCATTCCCTTCTATCATTTTTATCTCTTTTTTTACAAAGAAATAATTTTGAAACTATAGTATATCTAAATAAGACAAATATTGTCTTGTTTAATATCAATTTCTTTTTAAGCTTGAATTTAGGCTAAAGCTTCTGCTTCAGCCTCTGCCGCTTCTTTGTCTTTGTTGTCCTGAATAATTCTTTCTATTCCCTCTGGATTGTCCATAATCTCCTGTGTAATTTTATAAGAACAAAATTTAGGTCCACACATAGAACAAAACTCTGCTTCTTTAAATACATCTTGAGGCAGTGTTTCATCATGGTATTCACGAGCTCTTTCGCTGTCAAGTGCCAGTTCAAACTGTTTTTCCCAGTCAAATGTATAACGGGCATCACTCATAGCATCATCAACATCACGCGCACCTTTACGGCCTCTGGCAATATCAGCTGCATGTGCTGCAATTTTGTATGCGATAATTCCCTCACGAACATCATCGGCATTTGGAAGACCCAAGTGCTCTTTTGGTGTTACATAACATAACATTGAAGCACCATGCCATCCACCGACAGCTGCACCGATTGCAGAAGAAATATGGTCATACCCTGCAGCAATATCAGTAACGAGTGGCCCTAAGATATAAAAAGGTGCTTCATGACAAAGTTCTCTTTGTATCTTCATGTTACGCTCAATCTGATTGATTGGAACATGTCCCGGACCTTCAATCATAACCTGAACATCTTTTTCCCATGCACGAAGTGTTAAGTCACCTAAAACTTTCAACTCACCAAGCTGTGCTTCATCAGAGGCATCTGCCAGACAACCGGGACGCAGAGAATCTCCAAGAGACAAAGAAACATCATATTTAGCACAAATATCCAAGATATCATCAAATGCTGTATAGAAAGGATTTTCTCTGTGATAATGCATCATCCATGCAGCCATCAAAGAACCGCCACGAGAAACTATACCCATCTTGCGTTTTGCAACTTTAGGCATAGTCTCTAACAGGAAACCTGCGTGAATTGTAAAATAAGAAACCCCCTGCTTTGCCTGACGTTCCAAAACCTCAAGCATAACATCTATAGTCAAATCTTCTATTTTGTTACCGACATCATGTAAAATCTGATAAATAGGCACTGTTCCGATAGGAATCTTTGAAGAAGCGATAACAGCTTTTCTGATTTCATCCAAGTCACCACCTGTTGAGAGATCCATTGCTGTATCTGCTTCATAGTGTTGAGAAACTTCCATCTTCTCTACTTCACCCTGTACATCAGAAGCTATCGCAGAAGAACCGATATTTGCATTAATTTTACATTTACTTGCAATCCCGATTGCCATCGGTTCCAATGATGTATGATTTATATTTGCAGGTATAATGAGTCTACCGCGTGCTATCTCGCTACGAACCAGTTCAGGAGACAAATCTTCTATTTTTGCAACATACTCCATTTCTTGTGTGATGATGCCTTTCTTTGCGTAGTGCATCTGTGTTCTTACAGAATCACTCTCTCGCTCTTTTACCCATGAAGATCTCATAAGCTACTCCTCAATATTTATATTTTTCATTCTTTATATATGATGGAAATATAATCAAATAAAGTTAATCTAACATAAAGTGAAACAATTGATGATATTATTTATGTAAGTGCTTAGTCAAATATTTGGATATAAGAATGACTAATTTACACATTCAAGATAAAAAAAAGCTTTCTATGTGTATAATTTCGTAACACTTTTATATGGTAGGAGACTATTTGTCTGATTTAACGCTTGTATTATTGTCAGCCGGTAGTTCTAGTCGCTTTGACAGTTCTGTTAAAAAACAGTGGTTACGCATACAACATAAACCTTTATGGCAATATGTAGCAGATAAATTTTCACACAGCGGACTTTTTTCACAAATAATTATCGTTGCATCCGAAGATGATATTGCCTTTATGCAAAATTATGCCGATTACTCTTTTGTAAAAGGCGGCAGTTCCAGACAACACTCTTTGCAAAATGCTTTATTACATGTAAAGAGTGAATATGTTCTTGTCAGTGATATCGCAAGAGCCTGTATAAGTGAAAGTCTCTTGCAAAAAATACTTGCGCAAAAAGAAGAAGCTGACTGTATTGTTCCTTATTTACATGTAACCGATACTATTGTATATGAAAACAGTACCATTGACAGAGAAAAAGTCAAAAGAATCCAAACACCCCAACTCTCCCGCACAAAAATACTGCAAAAAGCCCTGCAGACACCTACCGAATTTACAGATGAAAGCAGTGCCATTGTTGCGTATGGAGGGACTCGTACCTTTGTTGCAGGGGATGAAGATGCCTATAAAATCACCTTTACACAGGATTTAAACAGACTTCCCTGCCTAAAAGCGCCATCAAGTGACATTTTAAGCGGAAACGGCTTTGATGTTCATGCCTTTGATGACAAAGGACAAATGGTTCTAGGCGGTGTAAAAATAGATGCTGATTACGGATTTAAAGCCCACAGTGACGGCGATGTTGCTCTGCACGCGCTCATAGATGCTCTTTTGGGTGCCGCCGGTATGGGTGATATAGGGATGCTTTTTCCTGATAATGACAGTGCCTACAAAGGTATAGATTCAAAAGAACTGCTGCAAAGAGTCGTGGGAAAAATTTATAGCTACGGTTTTGAAATTGTCAATGCAGACATTACAATAGCCGCGCAAAAACCAAGAATTGCAAACTATAAAGATGCAATGAGAAAAACTATTGCAGAGATACTCAAAATTGACAAAGCAAGAGTCAATGTCAAAGCAACAACCACAGAAAAACTTGGTTTTATAGGCAGAAGTGAAGGTGTTGGAGTGATTGCCAATGCAAATTTAAAATATTTTAACTGGAAGATAATAGGATAACATGAAGATATTAATTATAGAAAATGAAGTGTATTTAGCCCAGAGTATTGCAACAAAACTAGGTGAACTTGGTCATACCTGTGAAATGTGTACATCAATAAGAGATGCCATTGGAAGCAACAACTATGATGTTGTTTTACTCTCAACAAACATTAACGGGCAGGATTTTAATCCGCTTATAGAAACATTTAAACATTCTATCGTCATTTTAATGGTTTCTTACATCAGTAATGACACTGTTTCCAAACCACTGAGTGCCGGGGCAAAAGACTACATACTCAAACCTTTTATGATTGAAGAACTGGTACGAAAAATCGACCATTACCAAGATTATGAAAAACTGAAAAAACGTACCGAAGCCTATGAAAAATATCTTGCACATACATTTGCAAACACAAAACATGAACAAAATCTCGATGATATAGAGTTGCCGCTTTTTGTATCATCCAATTTTCAAAAATATGCAGATGCCTTTGCATTTGAATACGCACAAAAGAAAAATCTTCCTATACACTTTTTATCATTAAGTGATTCAAAAGCATTAAGTGAAATAGCTTCACTGCCGCAAAACTCAATTATATATATCATTGACTATCAGGCACTCAAAAAAAGTGACAAAAAGCGT
This sequence comes from Sulfurimonas sp., assembly GCA_026988735.1. Lineage (GTDB taxonomy): Bacteria > Campylobacterota > Campylobacteria > Campylobacterales > Sulfurimonadaceae > Sulfurimonas. The sequence goes on along the minus strand of JALSKR010000138.1, from coordinate 9,128 downwards.
TTTTGTGACCTTATACAAGGTAAAAAAGCCATTATTGCCAGCAGTGATAAAATCGAAGAGGTTGCCTACCCTGTTATAGAGATAAAAAGTGAAAGCAATGTTTTTGACAAAGGAGAAATTCTTCCTATTGAAGACTATGTTAAATTTATAGTTTTAAATTATCAGGACAAATATCCGGATACAGAACTTTCTAAAAAACTTGGTATAAGCCGTAAAAGTTTATGGGAAAAAAGAAAAAAATATGACATCATCAAGAAAAAATAAAACAATTTATATAGACAAAGAAGCCGCTTCCGTACTTGAACTTGTTTCAGAAGGGCTTTTGGCACCTGTCACAAAGCTTATGAATGAACAGGAATCCAAAGAAGTATTACAAAGCGGTCTTGTCAACGGACAGTCTTTTCCTTTTCCTTTTGTATTAGCACCTTCTGGAAGAAAAAATGAAAGAATCATCCCTACTCTTGAGAAAAATGAGGAAGTAACCATTATCTGTAACGGCAAAGAGTTTGCTGTACTGACAGTTGAAGAGACTTTTCCAATTGATCCCAAAGAACGGGTAAAACACATCTATGGCACTGATGACCTCACCCATCCGGGTGTCATGGCCACCATTAAAAGAATAGGCACCTGGGCGCTCAGCGGTAATTATACCATCCTCAACAAAACAAAACATAAGAACAAACTCAAAATTCAAAAAGCAAAAGAGCTTATAGGTGCGAAACACACCTCGTCTTTGATGATGGGAGTAAACCCTCTGCATCGGGCTCATGAAAGGCTAATCCGTCAAACGCTTGAGAGTACCGACCTGCTTGTTATCTTTTTACTCAAACCTTATGACAATGCAAATTTGAAATATGAAGTACGCAAAGAAGCATTAGAGTATTTTATAAACAATTTTCTTCCAAAGAACCGCGTCATTATTGTTCCTTTGGAAAACAGCTATATCTTTGCCGGATATAATGAGATTATTGTTGATGCCATCGTTGCAAAAAACTACGGCTGTGACAGATTAACCATTGGTCGCAACCATGCCGGTTTGGGAATGTTTTATGACTGTAATTCAAACAAATCAATCATAGACAAAGTAACAGGCATAAATATCGAAATAACCGTTGCAAGCGAGTATGTTTACTGTGATGAGTGTAAAACGCTTGTGAGCAAAAACACCTGCCCGCACGGACAGCACCATCAGATCTCTTACCATGCCGACTCTATTTTGGCACTCTTAGAAGCAGGACTTTTACCCCCTGCTGTTCTTATAAGAAAAGAGATTTCATCATTTTTACTCTCAAAACTCTTTCCAAACAGATTTAAAAATCTTGAAAAGCTTTACTATGACACTTTTCCTGTAAAAGGTTTACTCGAAGAGCATACAGAAAAAGACTTTTATCTAGAACTGATGAAACTTTACCAAACAACCTCACTTACATAAGGAAAACAATGAACTGGTTTTTTCTCACCTTAGGATACAGCGGACTCTCCCCTAAAGCTCCCGGAACTATGGGAACACTGGTTTCGCTGCCGCTTGGTATGGTTATACTTGTCTATTTTGACGCAACAACACTTTTTTTGGCTGCACTGCTCATTTCCATTATTGCCATTAAGGTAATAAACAAATATGAAGAGCAGACAAATAATCATGATGATCAAAGAATAGTGATAGACGAACTTGCCGGTATGTGGTTTGCGCTGAGTGTTGCACCGGCTGTCGGTATTGCGAGTTCAGAGATAATGCATCTTCAAAATGGCTTTTTAGTGCAGTCACTTCTCTCTTTTGTTCTTTTTCGATACTTTGACATAACAAAACCCTCTATCATAGGAAGAATAGACCGCGAAGCAAAAGGCGGTGTCGGTGTAATGGGAGATGATATTATCGCAGGTTTTGCAGCCGGAATCTCTTCAGCTGCACTTTGGCAGGGCTGGCTATATATTAGTAAGATGATATAAAAACATCCCCCAATGCCATTAAATTAAAAAAAAACTAGTAGATCTCTTTAACCCTTCCTACTTCACCACTCATTAAACGAACTTTAATGCCATGGGGATGGGTTGCCGATTTTGTAAGAATATCTCTGACAATTCCGTCTGTGAGATAACCGCTTGCCTGATCCTGTTTTAAAACTATCGCAACAGAAGCACCCTGTTTAATATCTGCTCTTTTCATACCATTATTCATTTTCATCCTTTGTTTCATTATAAATTGAGAGCGACGGAAATGCAAATTCCAAAGAATTTTTCTCAAAAATTATCATTATTTTTTCCATAACATCCTGCTTTGTCTTCAGCCACTCTTCCCACTCTACTGATTTTGAAAAACAGTATACAAGTATATTGATACTCGAATCAGCAAACTCATCAAGATACACAAGCAGAGTCTTTTTGACACCTTCAAGATCATCTTTTGAAACAAGTTTTGCTATATGTCCATACTCAATCTCATGCTCATATTTTGTATTTTTTGTTGCAATTTGAGGATGGTTTTGCAGCATCTCTCTGATTTCTTTGATGGCATTTTTAATATCTTCCTGTTTTGAGTCATATTTCACACCCAGTTTCATCTTTATTCTGCGTCCTAGTTTTCTTTTGTTCCAGTTTTTTATATCTTTGGATGCAAAAGTACCGTTTGGAATAGCTATCAATGCATTATCAAATGTTCGCAGTGTTGTCACACGCAGACCGATTTCTACAACAACACCTTCTTTGCCGTCAACCTCTATCCAGTCACCCTGAGAAAAAACATCGCTGAAAAGAACAGAAAGTGTTCCAAAAAAGTTTGAAATTGTATCTTTTGCTGCAAATGCAACTGCAAAACCACCAATACCGAGCCCAGAGAGTACCGCTGTCAAGTCCACCCCTGCAAAATACAGGACAATCAGTAAACCGATAATCACAATAAAGAAATTAATGATTTTCAGCCCGACATTAATCAGTTCACTTTTTATATTTGATTTTTCTTTTTCAAAAGTGTTGAGCTTGATGATGGCTGCAGTATTGACAATAATATAAATAATATAGGTAAAATAAAAGCCGTATATCATGTTAAATATACGGCTCACTTCTTCTATGGAACTGAAATTATTGTAAACATAAATGACCATGTTTACATTAATAATCAGGATGAGGATCTCTATGCTTTTACGCAGTCTTTCCAATATCTGTTCGGAATATCTGCTTAAAAAGTCTATTTGAAGAAACAGTTTTTGTAATGCGATATAAAAAACTTTTCTTAAAAAATAAATCACCAAAATCAGCAAAAAGATAATAATAAGCTTCACAACACTCAGTCCGTAGGACTCTAAAAACCCATCTACAGCTTTAACCAGAGTAAAGGAGTTTATAAAAACAACAGGCTTGATAATATGGTATTTGACATACTTGTTCAATCTGTAAAGTTTATTCTCCGCTTTGTATAAAAAGGCTATAAAATCACTGTTTATCTCCTGCAGCGCATAATATTCCTGTATATTTTTTTTGGCAGCCTGTAGGATGGAAGAAGGATCTTTGAGTGCTAAAATATGTTTATAGTCTTTTGTTGTAATTTTACTCAGAGCCTCCTGATTCTGTGCCGTATAAACATTTAATTTTTCTTCAAAATCCTCAATACTCGGTACATCCAAAGACAAAAGTACATTTTTAATCAATATGTTCTGATTTTTTACAATTTCGTACGACTTGAGCTGTACCTCATCTCTGATAACAGCATATCCGTTGCCAAGGCGTCTGTTAATCGCGATGATTTTTTTCAGTGAAAATATCTCTTTGCTGAAATCCTGCACATGTTCAATATACTGCTGTTTGTTTGATATGATGGTATTTAACTCCTGATCATACATGTACTCCTGTTTTTGCAGTAAATTTTCTATCTGCTCCTGTGAAAGGTTTGCATCATTCATTTGATACACCAGCTGTAGCTGTGCATCTATAAACTCTGAATATTTTACCTTTGCACTCAAAGTGCCGGCAAATATAAAAACAAAAGCCAGTAAAATTATTTTAACTTTTTTAATGGGAAATCCTTTAGATACCTTCAGCTATCATAGCATCAGCTACTTTTTTAAACCCTGCAATATTTGCACCGTCAACATAATTCCCCTCTACACCGTAATCTTTTGCAGTAAGAGCCACCCGTTTACAGATCATCTGCATCGTCTCCTGAAGCTTAAAGTTCACCTTTTCATAACTCCATTTACTCATAGAGGCATTTTGACTCATTTCAAATTCACTCACAGCCACACCTCCTGCATTGGCAGCTTTAGCCGGTGCAAAGCATACTTTATGCGACTGCAGCAAGGCAATCGCATTTGGAGTTGATGGCATATTGGCGCCTTCTGAAACACTTACGCAGCCGTTTTCTATGAGGTTTCGCGCATCTGCTTCATAAAGTTCATTTTGTGTAGCACAGGGAAATGCCGCATAACATGGAACATTCCAAACAACATGCTCTCCTTCGGGATACTCAGATACAGGTGTATATTTTGCTTCCGTATGCGTTTGTACATAGGCTTCCAACGAAGTGCTCCGATTTGATTTGAGCTCCTTTACAAGAGCCAAATCAATACCCCTCGGATCATATACTGTACCGTGAGAGTCAGAGCATGTAACAACCGTAGCACCGATTTCCTGCAGCTTTTCTATTACATGTAAAGCGACATTGCCTGCTCCGCTGACTGTACATATTTTCCCCTCAAGCGGCTCTTTATTCTCAATTTCAAGCATACTCTGTGTAAAATAGACAACACCATACCCTGTAGCTTCGGGACGCATTAAAGAGCCACCAAAAAAGTATGGTTTGCCGGTCAAGGCTCCTTCGTAAGAAGATGTAATTTTTTTATACTCTCCAAAGAGATAGCCGATTTCTCTTGCACCGACTCCAATGTCACCGGCAGGAACATCTATGCGCGGGCCGATATATTTATGAAGTTCTGTCATAAATGCTGTACAGAACTTCATAACTTCAAAGTCACTTTTTCCTTTTGGATCAAAATCACTCCCTCCTTTGGCACCACCTATAGGTAAACCCGTCAGTGAGTTTTTTAAAATCTGCTCAAAGCCCAAAAATTTTAAAATTCCTTCGTTCACACTCGGATGAAAACGAAGTCCTCCTTTGTATGGTCCCAACGCATTGTTAAACTGCACTCGGTATCCTGTATTTACCTGAACCTGGTTGTCATCATTCAACCATGTTACTTTAAATTTTATGATTCGATCAGGAACAACCAATCTGTCCAAAATTCCAAATCTTATATACTTATCATCTGATTCAAGCAGTGGAGCAATTGAATAAATCACCTCCTCCATTGCCTGGTAAAATACATTGTTTTCAGCACAGTTCCCATGTTCAAATTTTCTAATTTCATTCTCTGCTATAGACAAAAAGAATCCTTTATAAACTACTATTGTGAAGGAATTGTAGCACAAGCTGGAAAAAAAGTAAAAACTCTTAAATAAAGTCACAAATTTATCATAAAAGCCCTTGCTTTAAGTCAGTCATAATATATAACATATTATTATGTGACAATCTTGTGATTTACTTATAAGGAACATATTCATGTTTAGAAACAAAAGTATAAAAGAACTCATGTGGTTCTTAACAATAGTAATTGTAATATCTCTCGTTGGTGCAGCGGGGTTTACATATTATGTTCTCAACAGTATAGAGGCAGAGTTCAATGAAATAAAAGAGAGTTCAATTGATACATCTCTTACTATCTATGATATAGAAAAGAGAATGAACTACATCAGCAGAAATGACAGAGATGTCATGCTTGGCGGTGATATTGAAAAAGATAAAAGAGAACTCAGAGAAAATATCAGTGCAATTGCAGAAAATTTCAAAAAACTTGAAAAAGTTTCAAAAAACGGTTCGAACGAGGAACTTCTGAAAAAAGCAAAATATTCAACACTGAAATTTATTAATGAAGCATATAAGTATATAGACTCTTTGACGGCTGATGATATTAAAAACAACAAAGAGGGAATTTACCACATTTATCATCAAAAACTCTCTCCTTTGGCTGTAGAATCACGAAAATATTTTAAAACTTTTGTAAAAGATAAAAAAGAACAATTTAACAAAGACATGAAAGCTATGAAAAATGCTATTACATTTTACAAACTGTTTGTGCTTGGATCAAGTCTCCTTATTATTGTTATTTTATTTTTACTCACTACAAAAATCAGAACTTCCATAGTTTCAGGTATCAATAGATTCAAATGTCTGATAGAAACTGCATCTAATGGTGATTTCAGCAAAAAGAATGAAATCAGAACACAGGGAGATACCGAACTTGATGCGATGGGTAAAGCTCTTAAAATTCTTATAGAACACACTGAAAATATGATTCATGAAGTAAATACTACTATAACAAACGCTTCACAGGGCGATTTTTCCAAACCTATCTCTACTGAAGGAATGCACGGAGAGTTCCTTGTCGCTATTAGAAATGTCAGTAAAAGTATAGATTTTATGCGTGAACAGTATCAAAAAGCACAAAGAGACTCTTTTAACTCAAAACTGAGTGTCAAAAGTGTCAATGTATCCGAATCACTTACAGTTATTCAAGCTGATTTAAAAACAAATATAGAAAAAATCAAAGAAGTAACACAGGCTACAGATTCTGCTGCAAAACTTGCAAATGACTCTCGATCAAATATTAACACTGTTGTCAATGGACTGCATGAACTCAATGAACAGGTAGGAACAAACCATGCAAACATAGACGAGCTGGCTTCACAAACGAACAATATCACTTCAGTCATCGAGCTTATTACCGATATCGCGGATCAGACAAATCTTTTAGCTCTTAATGCTGCCATAGAAGCAGCAAGGGCGGGTGAACATGGCCGAGGATTTGCAGTTGTAGCAGATGAAGTCAGAAAGCTGGCAGAACGTACACATAAAGCAACAAGTGAAATTTCAATCTCTATAAAATCACTCCAGCAGGGGATGAGTGAAATTCAGACAAGTTCTGAAGTCATGAAAGAGACAGTTGACGCTTCTACAGCCAAAATAGAAGAGTTTGAAACAACACTTATAGAACTGAGTGATTCCTCAACAAAAATAGTAGACCAGTCCTACTATATGGAAAACAGTATCTTTATCGTTCTGGCAAAAATCGATCACATTTTATACAAATCAAGAGCATATAACTCTTTGATATCACTCAAAAAAGTCCTCAAAGCAGTCTCATCACATGAGTGTAACCTCGGACAATGGTATGACCATGAGGGCAAAAAACGATTTAGCAATACTGCAGCTTATCCGCAAATTGCACAACCCCATAATATTGTACATGTAAATGCAAATAAAAACCTTGCTTTCCTTGATAAACCAAACGCTCAAGAAGAAGTATTGGAACATGCACAGGATATTTTACACAACTTTGAAACAATGGAAAAAGCATCAGAAGAACTCTTTACACTGCTTGACACCATGCTGAGTCAAACACAAGGAGAAGAGTAAGTTCTTTTTCCTGTTTATTCCCACTCTTCATATTTAGAGTGGGAATGTTTGTCTTTTTTATACCGTTTGGCATTTTTACTTTTTTCTAACTGGTTCACACTGTAAAGTAACTTTTCTTTAATATTATCAATGTCTTCATCAGAATCTTTATAGCCTATCATTTTTTTTACAAGCTGTTGCAAATCTTGAAGTTCTCCCTTATAGAGCTGGACCTCTTCTACCCGATGAAGCAGTTTCAGTGCATTGTCAATTTTTTTGTTGTATTTTTCATGGTCTAGGGCATCACTGTTTAACAAATACGACAAAATACTTTTTTTAAATCTTTCAAGTGCTCTGATATACCGAAGCCGATTTGCATTTTCGATTGCTTTTTTAGATGCTGCCATTGTAAGCCTATTGTTTATTTATGAGTATAATTATACAAGAGATTTCTAAGAACTCGAACAATATTTGGAGAAAATATCATGAAAAAAACAATTTTACTGCTTATGCTCTTTACACTGTCCTTAATGGCAGAAGTAAAAAATGAATATATTTCAAAAGAACTGCTCAAACAAAATATTCCTATCGTAGATATCAGAACACCGGGAGAGTGGAAAGAGACCGGTCTTTTAAAAGGTGCCATTCCTATTATGTTTTGGGATGCAAGAGGAAATTATGATGCAAGAAAATTTTTAAACGAATTGCATAAAAAAGTTGATACAACAAAACCTTTTGCCCTTATCTGCCATACGGGCAGCAGAACTTCCATAGTCGCACCGTGGCTTGCAAAAGAGTTTGGCTACAAAGTCATTAACCTAAAGGGTGGAATGGAGTATGCGACCAAGGGGCTACATATTAAAACAGTACCCTATACCCGATGAGCAGACTAAAAACAGTAGTAAAGTTTTTTCTTTTTCTGACAATTCGAATTGTAATAACATTCGGAGTGCTTGGGTTGATAATTTTTTTACTGTGGGGTGTTCTTTATCTTATTTTTTATTAAAGTAATGATTTTATGACATTACTGACACCCTGGTGCAGATTATAATTGGCTATTGGAAAATCCAGACTTTCATTTTCCAGATTTACTGTATACCTGCTTAAATATGTTCCTAACTCACTCAAGTCTATCGGTGTGTACTTTTCACATTTTTTAGTATCAAGTTTTGTTCGCAGTAATTTATTTGCCTCATTAGAGTGTGCAAGTGTAAAAGCCAGTGTTTTCAAACTTAAAAAATCACTCCATCGAAGAAAAATCTCGGGAGTCAGCGTCTCTATATATTCCCCTTCCGGTGTAAAAAGCAAATCATTATCTCGCAAAGGAACCAGTACCGATAAAATCGCACGTGAAAAAGGGGCCACTTTATCAGTCCAAAACGGTGACTCATTTCTTGTTTTGAGTTCTTTCTCGATTTCATTTACTATCGTATCTACACTTTCATTTTTAAAAAGTTCATATGTTTTTTGTTTCATACCCTAATCCATGTAATATTTTTTATAATCATACACTTTTAGTATATAATTTCACATTTAAAAAGGAGCAATAGTATGAAATTACCACCCCAATCCACTAAAAACTAATACCTAAAAGAGGAGCGATAATTGCTTTAAGCTTCTAAAAAAGCAAGGTGATAAAAGATGGCAATAAAAGCAAGAGATAAATTAGCAAAGAAGCGTTCTAGAA
>JALSKR010000137.1 GCA_026988735.1 Sulfurimonas sp. | reverse complement strand
TTGTATGTGCAAGTGAAGCATGTATTGCAGCATCAAGAGAAGTTTTTCCCTGCGCTAACAAAGAGCCTATAAGTCCGCTGAGCACATCACCGCTTCCGCCTTTTGCAAGTTTGGCACTGCCGTGGGGATTGATAAAAAATGCATCTCTCTCACCGATAATGACATTTGCACCTTTTAAGAGGAGGGTTACATGCGGGTAGGCTTTGCAAAAAAGTTCGACATATTTAAAACGCTTTTTTTGTAACTCTGTTACATCTATATTGGCAAGTTTTGTCAGTTTTAAAAGTGAGACAAACTCTTTTGGATGAGGTGTAAGAACAATGTTTTTACGCTCTAAAATTTCCAAAATTATAGGCATAGAAAAAAGGTCTGCATCTACTATAAGCGGGAGTTTATTGTCTAAAAGTTCTTTTAACTCATCATCACTAAACTCTGTGCCCAGTCCCATACCACAGGCAATGGCAGTTGTATTGGCGGGTAGAGCATGCGTATACATTAAAGAGTGGGGAATATGCAACATTTGATGGTTCTCATACCCGACAAGGGTGACTAGCCCTGCACCGAATTTAAGCCCTGCAAGTGCACTCATTATGGCAGCTCCCGGTTTTTCGCCGCAGAGCAGACTTAAATGCCCAAAACTTCCTTTGTGGGAATTTTTTTGTTCTCTTGTGGGGAGCGCTAAATCATCCAAATCAAGAAGTTGCCAGTTTGTTTGTGTTTCATAAAGTTTACGAGATATACCCAAGTCAAGTACTTCTATCTCTCCTGTATGCTCTTTTGCCTCATCTAAAAAGAGTGCTTTTTTTAAAGCACCCATAGTAAGTGTGAGATCTGCATAAAAGCTTGTTTTTGCACATTCGCCACTTTTTGTAAGGCCACTTGGCACATCACAGGCGATTTTAAAAGCTTTGCTGGTGTTCATTACATGTAAAAGATCTGTGAGTTCTTTAGTAAATTCTCCTTGAAAGCCTGTTCCGACAAGGGCATCAACAAGAATATCACACTCGTGAAACTCTTTTATCTGCTTTACATGTAAAGCCTTGGCCCTTTTTTCCTGCAATAAAGCCATAGGAGATTTTGGGTTTTTGGCATAAAGCAGGCTGACATCATAATCACCATGAAGCAGACGAGCAAGGGCTATGCCATCGGCTCCGTTATTTCCGCTTCCTACAACTATGATAATTTTTTTCTCATATGAGAAGTTGTTGTGTATGTAAGATGCCATGCCCTGTGCGGCATGTTCCATTAAAATATCTTCACTTAAGAAGAACTCTTTGTAGCATCTCTCATCAAGGGTGGCAACTTCGTCAAATATTCTTTGCATAATTATACTTCGGGTACATACTCGTCAATTTTTACCATAGAGCTTTTAATGTCATTAAAGAGCAGGGTTGGGTAGGCAGTTCTGCATTGATAATAAAAATGATTTTTTTTCAATGTTTTTAAAATCGCCGTGTTAAAATAGTTTACATTGGAACATTTTCCGACATACAAAAATGAAAAAAGCAGTTTAAGATGCGGATTTTCAAAAGTTTGGTGTGGTTGTGCTAAAAATGTGAAACCCTGTTTTTGCAAGTTTGCAAAACTTAGCATGTAGAGTAAAAAGTCTTCAAATTTTGTGTAAAAACCATTGAGATTTTCAATATCATGAAAAAAGTAGTAGTAGTCATCTAAAAGAGCTTGTTGGGAGATTACAGAGGACAATTTACTTTTTTCTTCCCTTTTTGTTGAAAAAAAGTTCGGATCAACAGCCATATAAATATGTTTTTTTTCAGCTACAAGTTTGGCAAACGCTTCATCAAAAGCATCACTCTCTTCAAAGCGAATATAATTAAAGTGTTCATCTTTATAGCGAAGTTCAACATCATCCTCGTGAGAGTTGGCAAAATCCATATAGAGTGTTGGAACACTGTTATCGATAACAAAATTTCTAATTTTACAGGCAAGATTTGTTTTACCAGACCCCGCTTCACCAAGAATCAGAGTATTGTGCGTAAGCATTCTATCTTCTAGTCTTAAAGCATCAATAGTATCTAAATATCTACCAATTATATTTCGCATAGTATTTCCTTAAAAAGTCATATTTGTAACATTATATCTTCTTGATGATAAAAAAGGTATAATTAGGCTATGAATTATAAAACAATTGCACAAGAAACATTAAATATCGAAGCACAGACTTTACTTAATGCTGCCAAAAACATCAACGATGATTTTAACAAAGCTGTTGAAATTATACTTACATGTAAAGGCAA
>JALSKR010000136.1 GCA_026988735.1 Sulfurimonas sp. | reverse complement strand
CCTTTCATTTTATGAAATAAAATTAAAGGAAATAGATTATGGCAGTACCTAAGAGAAGAGTTTCTCATTCACGTTCAGCGAAGAGAAGAACTCATTATAAAATTTCTTTAGCTCGTCCGGTTAAAGACAAAGACGGAACATACAGATTACCACACCATATTAATCCGACTACTGGTGAGTATAAGTAGTCAATGGTAAAAATTGCTATTGACGCAATGGGCGGGGACTTTGGTCCTGAGCCAATTGTAAACGGATGCATAAAAGCACTCAAAAAGAAAAGATTCACTCCGATACTCGTAGGAAATAAATCAGAAATTTTACCTCTGTTACCAAAACGTTATAGAGATAAGATTTTAATTGTCGATTGTAATGACGTTATTTCAATGAGTGATGCTGCTACAGATGCCGTTAAACGTAAAGAGAGCAGTATCTATAAAGCTGTGGATTTAGTAAGAGATGGCGAAGCTGATGGTATAGTGTCTGCCGGACACAGCGGTGCAACAATGACACTTGCTACACTAAGACTGGGACGCCTTCAGGGGGTTTCCCGTCCTGCACTTGTCACACTTATGCCAACAAAAACGGGTCGCCGTTCTGTTCTTTTGGATGTTGGGGCAAATGTAGATTCAAAACCGGAACATTTGGCAGAGTTTGCTGTTATGGGCGGTTGTTATGCAGAAGATGTTTTGGGTATAGCAGAACCGAGTATTGGACTTTTGGCAAATGGTGAAGAAGACTCCAAAGGGAATGAAGTTACAAAAGCAGCTTTCAAAATTTTAGAAGGCTACAAAGGCTTTAAAGGAAATGTTGAAGGTGGAGATATTTTCAACGGAAGTTGCGATGTGATTACATGTGACGGTTTTGTAGGAAATCTTGTGCTCAAAACAAGCGAAGGTGTTGCTTCTACAATTTCACAACTGATTAAAGATTATATAAAAAAATCTCCTATTCGCATTACAGGTGCGCTTTTAATGAGAAAAGTTTTTAAACTGCTCAAAAAAGAGATAGATTATGCTGAAATCGGTGGAGCTCCCTTGATTGGGATAAAAGGCTGTGCAATAGTAAGTCATGGTAAAAGTAATGCCAGAGCCATAGAAAATGCTATTTATCAGGCTATAGATTATGTCGATACAGGTGTCAACAGACATATTATTACAAGACTGCAAGAGTTAAAACAAAAGGAAATCTAAGATGGCTTATGCTGCATTTCGTTCTATTGGTGCCTATGTACCAGAGAAAATACTTACAAATGAAGAACTTTCACATATGGTTGATACTTCAGATGAATGGATTACAAAAAGAACGGGAATTAAAGAGCGTCATATAGCATCTCAAGATGAATTCACAAGTGATTTGGGTGCAAAAGCTGCTCAAAAAGCATTAGAGAGAAGCGGTATAGACAAATCCGAGATTGATATGGTGATTACAGCCACAATTTCACCGGATTATTTTTGTATGCCATCAACGGCAACGATTATTTCCACAAAGCTGGGTATCAAAAATGCAACCGCTTTTGATATTTCTGCTGCATGTACAGGTTTCATTTATGTTTTGGCGATAGCAAAAGCATTTATAGAATCAGGTATAAAAAAAAATATTTTAATCATCGGTGCGGAAAAACTTTCTGCCATTACTGATTACAGTGACCGTGGTACATGTATACTCTTTGGTGATGGTGCAGGTGCTGCGGTGATTAGCGCAACTGATGACAAAAGTGAAGCTATTATAGATGTGCATACCGGCGCTGATGGACAATATGCAGATTTGCTTATGACACCAAACGGTGGAAGCGGTTCTGCTCATGATGCACTAGATGCAGAAGCTGGAACATGTTTTATGCAAATGAAAGGCAATGAAACATTCAAAGTTGCTGTACGTACACTCACAAAAGATGTCAAAGAGATACTCGAAGATAACAACATTAAAAGTGAAGATATCAAGCACTTTATTCCGCATCAGGCAAATTTGAGAATTATCAAAGCTGTCGGTGAAGCTTTGAAAATGAGAGATGATCAGGTTGTTGTAACCGTTGAAAAATACGGAAATACTTCAGGAGCTTCCATTCCAATGGCTATAAATGATCTGTATGAATCAGGGGAGCTCGAATCTGGCGAACTGATGCTTTTGGATGCTTTTGGCGGAGGATTAACATGGGGAAGCGCCCTAATCCCTTTTTCACCACTCAAGTAACATTTTTATCCAATTTCTGCGTTGGATAAAAATATCTTTTCGTCACTTACTACAGTAAGCTCCTCAAATATATTTATATCCGCCTTGAACTAGAATAAAAATGAGAACTTGAGAGGCGAAAAATAACTTTTTCGGAATCTAGGTTTTAATGTCTTCTCGGAACCTAGGTTTTAACCTAGGCTTTAGTTTTCAAAGCCTAAAAGGCGAAGCTAAAGCATCGCTTCCGAAAAAATTGCTTAACTTAATGGCATTAAAGTTTTAACCTAGGCTGAATTGCTTTAAAGCCTCTACAACTCTTTTATAAAACTCTTCCTCATCAGCTAAATCCAAATCAGCTTCTCGTAACTTTTCATCCCACATCGGGTTGGGAAAATAACTGTCTTTTTCAAATCTTGCCATTACATGTAAGTGGACATGTGGGAGCATATTTCCAAATGAAGCCATATTGATTTTTGCAGGATTGTAGTATTTTTTCATTTCATCTTCGATAATATCAAAGATTTCAAAGAGTTGCTTTCGCAACTCTTTAGGCATGTCTCCAAGCTCTTTGTAGAGCTCTTTAGTGAAGATTTTTAGCCAGGGAATTTCACTCTCTTCTTTTTCTATAAAGAAATTATCATCTTCATAAATTCTGAGTCTGCCCATAGAAGAGATTAGTCTCTGTTTCTATTTCTGTTTGATGAATTTCTGTTTCCACGGTATCCGCCGCCGTCACGGTTTCTGTCTCCGCCTGAGCGATTTCTGTCACCACCTGAACGGTTACGGCTGTTTCCACGGAATCCGCCACGGCCTCTGCCGCCTTTTCCGCGACTGTCGTTTCTTTTGCCGGCACGCTCTAAAATAGCAGTTAGTTTATCAGCAGGAATACCAATGTGACTTGGTCCTTTGATATCCTGTCTGTCCAAAATCATAGAGATGAGTTTAAACATGATTTTTTCTTCATCTATATCTTCTTTGAGACGGTCAAGAATTTTATGTGCTTCGTCATATATTTTTTGGTCTTCAATTGTTTTTACCATTTTATCTACAGTAGATTCACGCAAGTCATTTTTACTTGGAACAAAAGCATGGTTCATTGAAGTACCTACTTTTTGTTTAATACGTTGCAACTCTTTAAATTCCAAAGGTGTAAGCAGTGTAATCGCTTTTCCTTTCGTTCCTGCACGACCTGTTCGCCCAATTCGGTGAACATAAGACTCCGGATCAAACGGAATATGGTAGTTAAATACATGTGAAATGTTGCTTACATGTATACCACGAGCGGCAACATCAGTTGCAACAAGCACTTTTACAGAGTCATTTTTAAAGCCTTTGATAACTGCTTCACGTTGACGCTGTTCCATATCTCCATGAAGCCCGTTTGCTAAATAACCTGCATTTGAAAGGACATTGCTGAGTCTGTCAACTTCAGATTTTGTTCTACAAAAGACAACTGATTTTGTACTGTTTTCTGAGTCCATAAGACGAATAATGGCATCATCTCTTTCATGTTCATCAATTACATAGTATTCTTGTTCAATGTCTGTATTTGTTGTTTCACCTTTTGTGATTGAAACAAAAGCAGGGTCTTTTAAAATCTTGTTAGCAAGATTTTTAATTGGCTGTGGCATAGTTGCTGAAAAAAGCAGAGTCTGTCTGTCTGTTGGAAGATAAGAGAAAATTTCAGTGATGTCATCCAAAAATCCCATGTCAAGCATTTCATCAGCTTCATCAAGCACAACAACACTCGGTGCAAAATTGTTGAGCATATTTCTTTTTAACAGGTCTAACATTCTACCCGGTGTTGCAACAACAACGCTTGCACCACGACCGATAAGGTCAAGTTGACGCTTATATGAACTACCGCCATATACTGTTACTGTTTTTACATTTAAATTACGACCGTATTTGAAGATTTCATCACTTACCTGTGTTGCAAGCTCACGTGTAGGTGTAATAACAAGCATTTCAACTTTTCCGTTGAGTTTCATGTTTGAAAGAACTGGAAGTGAAAAAGCTGCTGTTTTTCCTGTACCAGTGTGTGCCTGACCAACCATATCACGACCTTCAAGTATGATAGGGATTGCCTGTTCCTGAATAGGTGAGGGGACTGTAAATCCGGCAAATTTAACACTTTTAAGTATTTCGGGTTTTAGGTTTAACGAATCAAATGTGATTGTAGGTTCTTCTGTGGTTGGTGTTTGTGTTTCTTGTGCATTTTCTTGCATCATTATCCTTTTTATATGACTGTAAAAGTCTTTTTATATATAAGGAGATGACGCAAGTTCTACTAAAATTTCCACTTTAAGTCTATCAGGGCATCTTCCCCTTAAAATATTTATGGAATTATAGCTAAATTTTTCTAAGTTTATATTAAAGTAATGAATATTTTTAATTACTTAAGTGTATAATGCTACAAAAGAGAAGGTAACTTTTTTTGTAATTTTGGCATAGAGTGGTAAAGAAGTAATAACAGCCGGCACTGAAGTCATAAGTATCTACACAAATATATTTTACCTGAAAGCCTGTTATTTAGGCGTTTATAGAAGATATTTACTTTAGTACCATCGCAGAAACAGTAATATGTATTGTATAAATTTTTAGTTTTTATTCTTTTATATATAAAAATTTAAAAAATATCTTTAAATTATACTATTTCTAATAATGAAACTAAAGCCATCACTTCCTTTAAAGCCCATAAACAAGGACTTTAACAGTCGAAAATATTTGTGTAGATACTTATGACTTTAGTCTGGGCTGAATTGCTTGAAAATCTAGTATAATAAAAAACAGAATTTATAAGGTTTGACATGAATGAAAATATATATTTGGCATTGATTGCATTTTTAGGACTCTCTTTTTTGGTGCTTTTGTATTTATATATGAAACTAAAGAGTGAAAAAGAGGCTTTACATGTAAAGGCAGAGGAGTTACAAAGCTCTTATTTTACATTGACAAATAATTATGAACAGCTTAAAGAAGATTATAATGCTTTGGAGATTGAATATGCGGTTTTAAATGCAAGATACAATGATGAGATGAAAGCCTCGGCTGAGAAACTGGAAGTTTTACAAAAAGCAAAAGAGGAACTTTCTCAGGAGTTTAAACTTCTGGCAAACAAAATTTTTGACGACAAGTCAAAGCAGTTCAGTTCTGCAAACAAAGAGCAGTTAGAACTCCTTTTAAAACCCTTTCGTGAACAGATAACAAATTTTTCCAAAGAGGCAAGAGAACAGTTTGAAGTCGAACTTAAAGACCGTCATTTGCTAAAAGATGAACTTGCACGACTTAAACAGATGAACGAAACTCTGGCAAATGAAGCCCTTAATTTGACAAATGCACTTAAAGGTGAAAACAAAACACAGGGGAACTGGGGAGAACTTGTTTTAGAAAATATCTTAGAACAATCCGGTTTGCGTGAGGGTGTTGAGTATGAACTTCAGGCTACATTAAAATCAAATGAGGGCAAAACTTACCGACCAGATGTCATCATTCATATGCCGCAAAAGCGAGATATTATAGTGGATTCTAAAGTCTCACTGACTGCGTATGAGAGATTTGTCAATGCGGATGAGCCTGAAGAAAAAGCAAAAGCGTTAAAAGAGCATATAGCAAGTATATCTTCGCATATAAAAGAGCTGAGTGCAAAAAATTATGAAAAGCTTGAAGGGGTTAATACGCTTGATTTTGTCCTGCTTTTTATGCCTATTGAGGGAGCTTTTTTATTGGCACTTGAACAAGACGGAGAGTTTTTTAAACGAGCCTACGAGAACAATATTTTAGTAGTTTCTCCATCAACTCTTTTGGTGACACTAAGAACCATTGAGCATATCTGGCGTACCCAAAGACAAGAAGAACATGCAAAAAAGATAGCTGCAGAAGCTGAAGCGATGTATGACAAACTGGTGCTGTTTGTAGAGGAGATGAAACATATTGGAACCTATTTGCAAAAAACACAGGACTCTTATGACAAAGCGATGAACAGGCTCAGTACAGGACGGGGCAATGTCATAAAAAGAGCGCAAAATATGAAAGCACT
>JALSKR010000135.1 GCA_026988735.1 Sulfurimonas sp. | reverse complement strand
TAGAATACGATAAAATTTATCAGGAAATATAAGATAATGAAAAAAATCGGTCTATTAATTTGTATGTGTATTGCAAATTTAAGCGCTACGGATGAGAATATCGATTCTCTTTTAGCTTCATACAAAAGTGAATCAGATCTTTCAAAAATCACAAAGAGTGAATCTGCAGGATTTGTTGATGTATATACAAGAGAAGATATGGAGAGAATGCAAGCACGCACACTCTCCGATATTGTCAGACTTTTTACTATTCCTATGGTTTCTCGCTCAAGAGTAAATGCAACACTATTTGTTAAGCCTTCAATGAAACAGATGCCAACTTCAGCAGTGCGTATTTTTGTTAATGATCATGATATATCTGCCTCTGCTTATAAAAGTGGCTCTTTAATATGTGATAGTATTACACTTGATGTTATAGATCATATAGAGGTTTATAGAAGCAGTGCTTCAGTTGAGTTTGGTAATGAACCTGCAACTGTAATGATAAAACTCTATACAAAAACAGCTGCAAGAGAGGAAGGGGGCAAGGTTCGTATTACTGCTGACAATCAAGGAAGTTCTTCTTTGAGTATTTACCAAGGCAAGAGTGTTTCCAATGATTTTGATTATTTTGTCTATGCAAATGCAAATGCTATCAATAGAAAAGAGTACTACAATCAAGGCTATGCTTTAAAAAGCGATAGCGAAAATGCCAATATGTATGGAAGTTTTAATTATAAAAATTGGCGTGCAGAGTTTGGACATTTTCAAAGTAAATCAGATCCTTTTTTAGGCTTTGGAAAAGATGCGACACCAGATGGCGGGAATATGGACACTTCATATAGCTATATCCATGTAACAAACAAACTTTCAAATGGTGTACGCTTACAAGCAAGTGTAGATTACATAGAATATACTGGAGATTTTCGTGATAGTGGTGGTATTGCAGTTGGTGATTATGGCTTAGTACAAACATGGCAAGAGAAAACTACAGATAGTGTTTACTCTTTTATTGTTGATAAGAGGCTCGAGTTTTCAGACTCTGCATTATATCTGGGTGGATTTATAAAAAGAAAAAGTGCTGATGTTGCTGATAGATACGAGAGCAATAACAGTACAAGTTATACAGCTTCTTACAACCTTTTTTCACTTTATGGGGAAGAGAAATATAATTTTTCTCACTCACTTATGGGGGTAGTATCAGCAAAAGCTGATATTTACCGTTACGATGAAGCAACAATATCTGACACAGAGAACTACATTGTGCGTTTAGGCTTGATTAAAAATATAGACAATATACAACTCAAAGCATTCTATACCAACACATATTATCAAATCCCTTTGATGGCGCTTTACAGTAATGGTACAAATGCACCTTATAAAACAAATGGTGATTTAAAATCTTCACAGCCAACACTCTATTCGCTTGGTATTCGTTATAAAAACAAACACCATCAGTTTCATGTTCGAGCTAGCTATATAGAACTTAAAAACCCTATCGTTTACAAGGCAGATTTAGGCTATATTAATGGTAATAGCTCTACATACTCACAGTATGAAGCCTCTTATACATATCTGTACGATTTAAATAATAAGCTTACTTTTGATGTTTACTATGGTAAAAGGGGTGATTCTATGGAGTATTCTGCTCCTTATGGAGGACATATTATACTGTATAACAAGTATAAAAAATTGGACTTTTTCAATCTTTTAGATATGCGGGCAGCTTATAGCGACTATGGCGTGGATGTTGGCAATACATATAATTGGACTTCGAGTATTAGATACCATTATTCGCAAGATCTCCTTTTTGGGCTCAAAGGAGAAAATATCTTAAATAAAGGGTATGAACAGGTTTATCAAGGATTGGATTATGCAATCCCAACACTTGATAGAAAAATTTGGCTAAATATGGAGTATCTGTTTTGAAAATCGTAGTATTTATTTTACTTATTAGTTCATTGTTGTTTTCTTCTACTGCTGTAGAAACAGAGAAAAAAGTTTATGCTATCATCTTAAAAGCAATTTTTCCACAGAAAAAAAGTATCTATATCTGGACAGATAAACCATCAAAAGAAGCTCTTTTTGCTGCACTTCCAAGAGTAAAAGTTGTCAAAAATGTTCAAGATGCAGATTTGCTAATGATTTTTAAAGATCATGACAGAGAGTTTCATAAAAAGCTTATTTTTGCAAATGGTTACTTGGTGTTTCAAAGAGACAAAGGTAATGTTATAGGTGGATTTTACTGGCAAAAAGGGCGGCCAAACCTTGTTTTTAAAAAGAGTAAACTTCATAAAAATAATATCAAAATTCCAAAAAATTTAGAAAAATATGTAGATGAGCGGGAATGAAATTTTTTAATCTAATCTATTTTATATTTCTATCGGCTCTTGTGGCTTTTACCGTCTATTTGTATTTTAATATAGAAGACTTGGAAATAAAAGTAAAAGAGAATATCAAAAGTGTTATTTTAAAAAACACCTCTTACTTTTCAGACAATGTATTGTCAATTTTGCCAAAGAACTGCATAAAAGAGAATGACCTGCATAGGATTTTACAAGAGAATGCATCACTGCGAAAAGAGTTAGAAGAAAAGATGCAAATGCTTGTTACTCCCTCTTTTAAATATGTCTATATGTTATATAAAGATAACAATGGAAACTATAGATATTTGCTTGATGGAAGTAAATCAGACAAAGGCTTTTTTGATTCAAAATTTAATGTCAATACAAAAGAGTGGGATAAAGTCTATACAACAAAACAAACAAACATAGTTTTTCAAGATAATTTAGATGGTTTATGGATAACATTGTTGCAACCTTATATTACTAATGGAGAAGTGCAAGGTATAGTGGCAATGGATTTTGCTACTTCTATACTCAAAGATTTTAGTAGGGTTGTAGCACCATTAAAGAGTGTCTTTTTTTATGTATTTATTGCGATTATATTTTTGTTTAGTGTTATCACATATCAGATTATCTTACAGTTAAGAACAAAGAAAGAAGCCATCACAGACCCACTTACACAAGCCTATAATCGTGTCTATCTTCGAAATTTTTTAGAAAAAATCAATTTTAATCATTATGATTTGGCAATGTTTGATTTGGATTATTTTAAAAAAGTAAATGACAATTATGGACATAAAGCAGGAGATATGGTGCTACAAAGTTTTGCAACAATTGTGCAAAACAACATACGAAACAAAGATGTATTTGTTCGATTTGGAGGAGAGGAGTTTATGCTCTTTATCTATAAGGGCAAAAAATATACACACCAGAGTGAAGCAGTAGTTGAGCGGATTCGAAAAGCTGTTGAAGAGTCACAACTGTTTTATGATGGTATTATGATAAAAGTAACTGTTTCTATTGGTCTTGTTACAGATATACATAAATATAAAAATATTCAAGAAGCTATCAAACAGGCTGATGAAAATCTTTATGAGGCAAAACATAAAGGACGCAATCTTGTTGTCAGTTGTCAATCTCAGAAAAAACAAGAGCAGAACAATTCCTTACGAATAGGAGAGGTTAAATTTGCTTTGGATGAGGGTTGCGTTTTCTGTCATTTTCAACCAATTGTAGATTTAAAAAACAATACCATTGTAAAGTATGAAGCACTTGTACGCTTAAGAGATACAGAGGGAAGAGTTGTCTATCCAAATGCTTTTTTAGAGGTCATTGAGCGAACAAATATCTATAGAGATCTTACAAAAAATGTTCTTGAGATTGTGTTTGCTATGATAGCGAGACAAAAAGTAAATATCAGTATGAACCTTAACCTTTCTGATATAATTGATAATGCAATATATACTATGCTTTTAAAAGAGTTGCAAAGTCATAAGGATTTAAGCAAGTACTTGACAATTGAGCTGTTGGAGTATGAAGCAGTAGTAGATGAGATACTTATCAAAAGATTACACGATATCAAATCTTATGGTGTTACAATTGCATTGGATGATTTTGGGACAGGATATTCGAATTTTTCTATTTTTGAAAATTTCCCTATTGATATTATCAAGATAGATGGCTCTTTGATTAAAGAAATAGACAGTTCAAAAACATCATTAGTAGTCGTGCAATCAATAATGAGTTTAGCAGATGGTCTAGGAATGGAAGTCATAGCAGAGTTTGTGCATAATGAAGCGGTTTTAATGAAGCTAAAAGAACTCAAAATAAAATTTGGACAGGGCTTTCATCTAGGAAAACCGCAAGAGAAGATAGGATAGTTACGGATGTTTTACCTTAATGGTAGAGTTTAAACTCCAGCCTATGAGCAACATAGATATAAAAACACCATATACTGGTAAAATTCCATAGGCATTAAGCAGATAAACAAGCCAAAGCAAAATCGCTCCAAGCGGTGTAGGTACACCCGTAAAATATTTGTCCACTTCCCCCGCATCAGCATGAAGGTTAAAATGAATGAGACGGCGAAGACCTGAAATAACATAATATATGCTGACAATCGCAGCTATTATAAGCCAAAAACCATCTAAAGAGGGTGCATAAGAAGCCTGAAAAATTAAAAATACAGGAACAAGTACAAAACTTAAAAAATCTGCAAAACTGTCAAGTTGTACGCCAAATTCATTAGAGAGTTTATATTTTCTGGCAATTTTGCCATCAAATATATCAAAAGCACCTCCTATCCATGCCAAAACAATAGCCAAAGTAAAATTGTTTTGTGTAATAAAATAGGTTGCAAGCAGACCGGCTGTTATGTTGACAAATGTAAACATATTTGCTAAATTAAAGTGCGAAGAGGGTGTCCATAGGAATTTCATTGCGATAATTGCCTTCATATTTGATAGTAAAGTTAAAATTATAGCAAAAGCATATTAAACATGATATAAATAATAATGATAAATATTATCAATATTATTAAGTTGTTTATAAGTTGATATAGATTATCATTTGCTTGCTGGAATAAAATTATGAAAAATTATGAATAATATAATTAAAGCAAGCATATTATTGCTCTCTTTACATGTAGGACTCATCGCTGCAGATTAAAAAACTGCACAGGAAAAACGTCTTCACTCTGTAAGAAAAAACATAGACAAAGAAGCCTTGATGCAGGTGAAAAAAGTTTCTGCAACAAATAATATTGAACACATGTTTGAAGATGCCAGAGTCTCTGGGCAGATTAGAATGATGTATGCGGGGTATGAGCAAAAAGAACAAAATGTAAACAATAATTATGCGACTGCACTTGGCGGAAAATTAAAATACGAGTTGGCAGAACTGCAAGGCTTTAATGCGGGTGCGGCTGTTTACATATCGCATGATCTGGATTTTGCAACAGGTGAGGGAACTCGGCATAACAGTGAACTCTCTTCGGATGACGGTAGTTACACACAGCTTGCCGAAGCATATGTAAACTATAAATATAAATCGTTTAACATAAGAGCAGGACGACAGATTTTAGATACACCTTTGGCTGACAGTGATGATATTCGTATGATAAGCAATACTCTTGAAGCGTATGTTTTATCATATGCAGACGGTGATTTTAAAGGAAATGCAAACAGTTTGGGTGAGAAAGCACATATAATAGAACAAGATGTAAGTTTAGAGTATAATATACACAATGAACTATTGTTTGCCTGTGTATACAGTATGCAAAAAGATAAAGAAAACATTGTAAATACAGACCATGACTGGAATCGTATACAGTTTATGGTTAATTATAATTTTTAAAAAAGATAAAGTGAATATAATGAAAAAATTAATAGACTGCGAAAAAGGCGAAAAAGTAAAGGTTTTAAAGTTGGCGACAAATTATGACTTGAAACAGAGACTTATCTCTTTCGGTATTATGAAAGATGCACAGTTGCAGGTATTGGAGCATGCTCCAAGAAAAAAAACCATAGAAGTGAAAGTCGGGAAAATGAGAATTGCACTGCGTGCTGAAGAGGCAGAACTGATCGAGGTTGAAGAAATATGAATGAAGAAACAAAAGTATGTCCCATTATTGCCAACCACATTAAAGTAGCACTTGTAGGACAGCCCAATGTGGGCAAAAGTATGTTGATCAACTCTGTCTCCAATGCCCATTTACATGTAGGAAACTTTTCCGGTGTCACGGTTGATAAAACAGAGGTGTTGTTTGACTATAAACATTACCATTTTACTGTTGTTGATTTGCCTGGAACCTATGCATTTACAGATTACACGATTGAAGAGCGGGTGACAAGAGATTATCTCTGTGCGGAAGACTATGACATTATTATTAATGTAGTAGATTCTACAAATCTGGAAAAAAATCTCCAACTCACAGCAGAACTTTTTACGATGAGCAAAAAGATGGTCATTGCCCTGAACATGAGTGATGAGGCGGATAAAGAGGGCATAGAGATAAATGCAGAGTATATGTCCGAACTGCTCAATGTCTCCTGTGTGAAAGTTTCAGCAGCACAAAAAACAGGGATTGAAGCACTTATTAACAGTGTTATTGAGGTACATGAGAAGCCTAAAGTCGAACCAAAGCTTGTATTTAGCGAGCCGGTTGAGGAAGAGATTCAAAAGATAGTTGCTTATCTGAAAAAACACAAATATGAAGCAAAAAACAGTTCTAGAAACATCGCTATCAATCTTTTAAAAGAAAACAGAAAAACCTATGAAAAACTGCATGATGATCCGATTTGGATAGAACTGCAGCCTCTTTTGATAGAAGCATCCAAACATATAGAACTGCATCATGATACAGATGACATAAAAGAGGCATTTGCTGAGGAGTATGCTGCCTTTAACAGAGGTATTGTGGCTGAAGTTGTAAAAGTTAAGAAACAAGAACAGGAGAAAAAAACACTGACAGAAAAGATAGACTCTGTTTTAATTCATCCTCTTTACGGTATTCCTATATTTTTGTTTTTAATGTGGGGACTCTTTCAGCTGACTTTTGTTTTAGGTGCAGTACCTATGGAGTGGATTGACGGGTTTTTTGGTTGGTTTGGAGATGCAATCGGTGCAACAATTGCCAATGAAGATATACGCTCTTTGGTGGTTGACGGGCTTATTGCAGGTGTAGGAGCCGTTGTACTTTTTACGCCAAATATTATTATCCTGTTTATAGGTATAGCACTGCTTGAGAGTACCGGTTACATGTCACGGGTAGCTTTTTTGCTCGATGGATTTTTTCATAAATTTGGGTTGCACGGGCAGAGTTTTATTCCTTTGGTAACCGGTTTCGGATGCTCTATTCCGGCCTATATGAGTGCAAGAATTCTCAAGAATGACAGAGACAGACTGCTTACACTTTTTATCATCAGTTTTATGTCCTGTGGGGCAAGACTCCCTGTATATGTGCTTTTTGCCGGTGCTTTTTTCAGTGAAGCAATTGCGGGAAATGTATTGTTTGCAATTTACATCACAGGGG
This sequence comes from Sulfurimonas sp., assembly GCA_026988735.1. GTDB lineage: Bacteria > Campylobacterota > Campylobacteria > Campylobacterales > Sulfurimonadaceae > Sulfurimonas. Next base: position 1,842 of record JALSKR010000135.1, on the reverse strand, counting down.
CCATCCTTGGGCTTATTGCTGCAAAAGTTTTAAAAATGACAGCATTTAAAGGCGTAGATGAACCCTTTGTTATGGAGATGCCAAAGTATCGTTTACCATCTTTTAAACTTGTCTGGCATACGGTAGTTTCAAAAACACTGATGTATTTGAAGAAAGCGGGAACTTTTATTGCCGGAGCAACCATACTTATCTGGTTTTTAAGCAACTATCCGCATAACGCGGAACTGGAAAAAAAGTATGATGTAAAAATAGAACAGGCACAAACAGCAGATGAAAAAGTAAAACTGACAAACGAATTTGCAAGTAAAAATTTAGAACAGAGCTATTTGGGACGAATCGGTGCATTTTCAGAGCCACTTTTTCGTCCGCTTGGACTGGATTGGAAAATGGCGGTGGCACTTGAAACCGGTTTGGCGGCAAAAGAGGTCATTGTTTCAACACTCGGTGTATTGTATGCACTTGGTGAGAATGTCGATGAAACAACCTATTCGCTAAAAGATGCCATCATCAAAAATATCTCTTTTGCCTCTGCAGTAGCATTTATAGTGATTATTATGGTTTATTTGCCGTGTTTTGCAGCTTCTGTCGTGTTTACACGTGAAGCAGGAGGGATTAAGTATTTCTTTTACCTGTTGGCATTTACGAGTATTACGGCATATGTTCTTGCCTTTTTGGCATATCATATAACACTCCTACTGGGTTATTAACCCATTATTAGATTAGATTGGTTACAATAAAACTATGCAAAAAATATTAATGATTGAAGATGACTTGGAACTGGCGGAGATACTTACAGAGTATCTTGAACAATTTGAGTTTGAGGTTGTCACAGAAGACGACCCCTTTAAAGCAGTAAGTATATTAAAGTTAGAGCCTTTTGACCTGGTTATACTGGACTTGACACTACCGGGTATGGACGGACTTGAGGTATGTGAAGCGATTCGTGAACGTCAGGATATTCCTATAATCATTTCAAGCGCACGAAGTGATGTGACTGACAAGATAAAAGCACTTGAACTCGGTGCAGATGATTATCTGCCAAAACCGTATGACCCAAGAGAACTTGAGGCAAGAATTCACTCGGTACTGCGTCGTTATGAAGCAAAAAGTGAAGAAAAAGCTGAATCCAAGAGTGACTTCAAATGTGATAAAGAGACAATGACCATTACCTATAAAGGTCGCAAGATTGAACTGACAAATGCAGAATTTGGAATATTGTCTTATATGATAAGCAAACAGGGACTGGTTGTGTCTCGTGAAGACCTTATTCATAATGTCAATGCAATTAATGAAGACTCATCTAACAAAAGTATAGATGTTATGGTCGGACGTATTCGAAACAAACTTGGAGACAAATCCCTTATAGAATCTGTCCGCGGCGTAGGATACAAACTTCTCAAATGATAAAACGTCATGCTGTTTTATTCACGGTACTTTTTGCACTTGTTGTCTCTTTGACAAGTCTGAGTGCAATCTTTTGGGAGTTTTACAAACTCAACAAAGAACAGTACATTAACCACATTTTTACAAAATACTCAGTAATCACTCAAATATATCGTGAACATCAGCAGCGCCAAAGCTCTGAAATTATGCTTGAGGCAAATTTGGCTGTGTATAATCTTGAAGTCACCAAAGATGAAGAACTGAAGAAAGAGATATTTGAAAAAGGAAAAGTTCTCAAAAGAGAGGGATTTAAAAGCTTCAAAACATCACTCCTTATCAATGACAAAGGTTTATACACGAAAAATATCATAACAAACCTCAGAGCGACTATGATTCAGTACAAAAGAAATATATATTTTCATATAGAGACACCAAGTGGTGACATCTTGATTAAAGACA
>JALSKR010000134.1 GCA_026988735.1 Sulfurimonas sp. | reverse complement strand
TCTTACCAGTCATCCAAGACAAAGCCTTTTGGCTCGTCTTCTTCCTTTGTTACTTCTACATTTTCATTTATTCCAGGTGCAACAACTTTTTTCACTTCCGGTCTTTTCATCTGCTCTTCAAACTGCAGTTCAAGCCCTTTGCTTGTCATAATAAAGCCGTTTACATGTAACTTGCCGTCATGTATTTGATGATGATGTTCTTTACATAAAGGTACAAGATTATGTTTGTTGTCTTTATGAAAATGCCCAATAAATCCGGCCTTGTCTGCCAGTGACTTTTGCGATATATGATGCACATCTTCTGCAACAGCGCCACAAATTATACACTTGGTAACATATAACTCTTTGTTGTATTTTGACTTTTTCTTTTTTACAAGCAACTCAAGCTCATCATAATCATTGGCAAGACGTTTTCTAATAGCATTGGCACTCTCTAAAAACTCACTGTCCATATGCAGTGACTTTGCAAATTCAAGCCCGTAAATACTGCTTCCGCTTCCGGCTTGAAGCACACGGTTAAAGATCAGTTTGTCATTCTCTTCATCATACTCCACACTCAAATGCAGATCCACGACATTGTCAAGCGAAGTAATTTCATCCATAGTAGAGAGCTGATGCAGATGGGTTGCAAACAAAAACAGACATCTTATGCGCGCAAGTTTTTGTATAGCTGCAGCCACAATCGCCACACCTGAGAGCGTTTCTGTTCCATGACTTATTTCATCGCCCAAAACAAGTGACTTTACAGTAGAGCGGTTAAAAATATTTTTGAGTTCCAACATCTCCACCGCAAAAGTTGAAAGCCCCTTTGCAAGATTGTCTTTTGAAACTATGCGCGTAAAAAGCGAATCAAATATACTAAACTTCATAACAGCAGCACTCACAAAAAAGCCTGACTGTGCCATTAATACCGCAATGCCTATACTCTTCATCAAGGAAGATTTTCCGCTTGAATTGATACCATACAAAAGAACACCATTTATGTCATGTCCGTCATGCACAGCCACATCAAGCATAACCGTTTTTGGATGCGGCAAATCCATATAGTCACGATTCCCCATGACTATATCATTTGGGACATAGAGCCCGCCCCGCTCCTGCACTTCTATCAGAGGATGACGCAGTTGCATTATCTGCATAAAGTTTTCATCCTCTTTTGTTGCTACTATCATGGGTCTTGAATGATTATATTCCTGTGCTGCTTTTGAAGAGCTCACACCCACATCCAAATCAGCCACATAGCTGATAACCCTGTCAAAAAGAAGCGAATAGCGCCTCTCAAAAAGTGCCTGAAGCTGCATGTAACGCTCTTTTACCAGCACAATAATTTTACGACGGTTTTTCATAATATTGTCAGAGAGTTTGTCTGTAAATGCGGATGTTATTTTGACATTGTTTGTCAATTTTTTCACACTAAAATCTGCAAAATCCGCATGTTTTTTAAAAGCATTCTCTATTAAAGAAAACCTGTTTTTACTCAGAGAAATGTAATACCCCTCTTTTTCCAAAAGCCCCAGAGTAACAAGCTTTGTCGAACTTCCTGCATTTGCTGCTTCAAGAAGTGCTTCAATTTTATGTATAATATCCTCAAAAGCAATCAACATCACTGCATTTTCTTTTACAAGCGTGTCTATGGCTTCATCCACACCGCTCATTAAAAAATTTTCATCAACTGTGGCATTTGTAAAACGGCGTGAAATGTCTAAGTCGATCGTTTTTGTAATATCTCGCAAAAACTCTTCAACTTCACTCTCATGAAAAGGCGTTTTTTGAATTTTATATTTTTTTACATACTGCATCAGCTCTTTGACACTCACCATAGAATCATACATGTGATTCATCTCAAACGGATGTAGTCTGCCAAGACTCAAACGACGCGAAAGCCGCTCAAGGTCATACACTCCCCGCATCATCTCATCCAGATATCTTACATGTGAAGAGACCCGTTCTATCAGATTGTATCGGCGTTCAAGTTCATCTACTTCCATTATCGGATTGAGCAGACGCTCTTTTAGCAGTCTTTTTCCTATGGCTGTCGCACTTTTATCAAGCATTTTTAAAAGTGTAAACTCTTTTCTGTCTTTGGAAATTATACCCATCTGCTCCAGTGCATTGTTACCAAGATACATAAAACGACGGTTATCTATAATGCGAGGCATAGCCATCTTTTGCACTATGTGATAATCATGTTCTATCACAAAGTCAATAAGAATCGCCAAAGCCTCCGTAATCATAGGAGAACGCTCCAAATCCAAATGCTCTATAGGTGA
>JALSKR010000133.1 GCA_026988735.1 Sulfurimonas sp. | reverse complement strand
ATTTTAGTCTCTTCCTTACTGTTTTTCAAAAACTTTGAATACATTGCAAACAGAATTTTTCATGCAAAATCAAGGACGTTATGGGAGAGTATAACGACCTACTGGACACTGCTGACCCTTACTCCCATTGCCCTAGGTGTTTCTTTCTATATAACAGGTTATATTGCTGCGTTGATGGCTTCCAACTCTTTGACCTCCGGGCTGAATATTTTGCCTTTGGTACCGTACATAATTATCTGGGGACTGTTTTTTCTTATTTTTCAAATAGCTGCCAATGCAAAAATCAATCCAAAAGCTTCGGCAATCAGTTCATTTATAGTTTCTGTAATTTTCAGTATCAGTAAAAATGCCTTTATTTACTACGTCTTTTTAAACAAGTCGTATACAACAATGTATGGCTCTTTTGCTATTTTGATGTTTTTGTTTTTGTGGATTTATGTCTCCTGGATTATCTTTTTATATGGGCTGAAACTATGCCACATTATAGATGAAATATATAAAAAGAAGCAGCGTATAGCCGAGTAAGGCATAGAGTGCTTTTTTGCTAAAAACAGCAGCGAGTGAAAGTAAAACCTCTGTAATAAGATACACTTTTGCAAGTGTATTTTGCAGGGCATGCGTGTTTACATGTAAGAGATAATTGAGAGGAGTGTCTAAAAGATTTCCCAAACTCATTACATGTAAAGCAATTGCCAAGGGATAAAAAAGAGTAAAGAGTGTTGTTAAAAAAATAGAAAGCGGATGATAGAGACTGAAATTGCCAAAGATTGCCATAGAAAAGGGAAGCATCATCAAATAAACCCAAAATGGCAGGAGTACAAACTGTGTAAGTTTACTGCACTTTTTACAGTGAAGTAGAAATAAAAAGATGTAAAAAACGCCACTGACCGAGAGCCAAAAACCTATGCTGAATATAAGCTTTGGAAAAAGTGCAAGAATCAAAAGCACGGTAAGCAGGAGTGTCTGCATCGAGATGATTTGCACGCCTCTGTCATACAATACAAAACCGACAACAAGCATCACATAGGCTCTCAGCAGTGAGGGAGGGGAATCCAAAAAGAGCAGATAAGTGAGCAAAACCAAACTGATAAAGGCAAAACTGTCTCTTTTGTAACTTCTGTAGGGAAAGTACCTGTTTTGTAAAAATTTATAAGGGTACTTAAAAAGAAAAAATAAAATGGCTGCAAGAACACCCAGATGAAAACCACTGATGGCGATAAGGTGTGAAATACCAAGGCTAGAAAATTGCGTTTGCATAGATGTTGGAAGGGGAAGCGCCAAAAACAGTGCCTTGTAGAGTTTGGACATCTCGCTGCCTGTGTGTTGTGTATCTATAAAAGAGGCTGCTTTTTGTTTGGGAGTAGGTTTTTCATAGATTTTGAGTATCTTGCTAAAGGCAAAAAAACCTTTGAGATACTCTTTAAAACTTATTTTCCCAGCCCACAGCTCTACATGTAAACGTTTGTTTTGAAGATTTTGCAGATTTTTCTTTGCGATTGTATAAAAAACAAATCCCTCATCACTTTTGAGTTTTAAAACTTTATAGCTTTTTATTTTTCCTTTTTTTGTCAGCTTTGTTTTGTTGTAGGCTTTTACAACAGTGACGTTTGCAAGTTGGGAATCGAATTTTGTGAGTTGTCTGTATTTGTAGTACTCATAGGAGAGGGAGAGGCTAAGAAGTGTGAGAATAAATCCTACAAAGAGAAAGTAATCTTTTTTTGTGCTAAAAAGCGCTACTTTCTCTACTGTTTGCATTTAAATTGAGGGCATCTCTACCTGCGGCATGTCGATATTTGCAGACTTGGTATCTACATTTTCATACACGGTTTCAACTCCTTGTGCATATCCCGGAGCATCAACAAAGCGTGTAAGCTTTTTTTGAAAGATGAGTTTTACATGTCCGGTTGGACCGTTTCTTTGCTTTCCTATGATGATTTCGGCATCCTCTTCCTCTTTTTCCACATAGGTTGAGGTAAACTCCTTACCTTCGGCTTTAGCAGCTTTTTCACGCTCTTTTTCTTCTTTGTAGAGATAGACATCATCACGATAGACAAAAAGTATGATGTCGGCATCTTGCTCAATTGACCCTGATTCACGGATGTCGCTGAGCATCGGACGTTTGTCGTTACGGCTTTCAAGTCCACGGTTGAGCTGTGAGAGTGCTACAATGGGCATTTCAAGCTCACGGGCAAGCATTTTGAGTCCACGAGAAATTTCAGAGACCTGCAGGTGTCTGTCCTGATTGCCGATACCCTGCATAATCTGGAGATAATCAATGAC
>JALSKR010000132.1 GCA_026988735.1 Sulfurimonas sp. | reverse complement strand
CATGTAAGAAAATAGTTGTTGATGCTTTGGACTAATTCTTGAACTCTTTTTTTATAGAGAGTAAGATTGATGTTTTTATTTGTATTTATATTATTCTTTATATCATTTGCGCAGGCGGTCAGGGCATCTGCGCCAATGTTTGCTGAAACACCAATAATGTCGAGAAGCAAACTGTCAGCCTGATCTGTTTTATTGTTTTTTAGTAAAATTTCCAATTCCTGTTCGGAATTACTATAGGTGAGAAGAAACTCTTTTAAAATATCATGGTAAAAAGCAGTGTCATTGCCACATACCTGCAGCCCTCTTTGTGTATCTAAAGCCGGTATATCCAAAGAGTTGTTTTCTTGTGATGATATTTTAGTAGAGTACTTATATAGAATATCATACAAAGCATCGACTTGCAAAGGTTTTTCAAGATGTTCATCCATACCGGCTTCTTTCATTTTTCTGATGTCATCACTTGCCGTATCTCCACTCAGTGCAATCACGGGAATATGATTGTTTTGGGGATCGTGCCTGATAGCTCTGGTGGCTTCAAAACCATCAACTCTTGGCATATGTGCGTCCATGAGTATAATCAGAAAGTTTTTGTCTGTTTGGAGAATGTCAAGTGCCTCTTGTCCGTCATTTGCCACAATAACTTCCATACCGCTGTCTCCGAGTACTCCAAGGATTACTTTTTGGTTGATGAGATTGTCTTCGGCCAAAAGAATTCTCTCTCCGGCAAATATCTTAAAATCTTCTTTTGTTATCTTTGCATGACTTGGAACAGTGTTTTTGACAACTGCTTGATTTGGTGCAGTGTGTTGTGGTTCTTTTTCTTGAATCGCTTCTTGTGGTGTTGCAGTGCTTTGCTCTACTTTGAGTTCTTCTTTCTTTTTATCTGCTTTTGTATCAGCCTCTGTTTTGTTTTTTTGTTTTATTTTAAAATAGATGAGTATAAGCAGAAGTATGGTTGCCAAAGCAAATAATTCATTTTGATACTGTAAAACCATAAAAAGACCCTTTTTTTGTTCTTAACATAAATCATACAGTATAAAAAATTAAACCTAAATCAAATTTGCTGTATAATCACTAATAAATTTCTATTGACAGGGTATCTTTTGCAAAATATTCCACATATTCCGGTTTTATATAAAGAGGTAATTGAAGCTTTTAAAGATTTACAAGAGGGCATAGTTATAGACTGTACTATGGGGTACGGCGGACACTCATCTATGATACTTGAAGCAAATCCAAATATAAAACTCATAGCAATTGATCAGGACCGTACTGCAATAGATTTTTCTACAAAGCGTCTTGAGCAGTACGGTGAGAGAGTCAGTATACGAAAAGGCCGTTTTTCAAATGTCATCAAAGAGATTTTACAAGAAGTCAATCCTGAGCAAATTAAAGGAATTCTTGCAGACATCGGAGTCTCTTCTTTACAGCTTGACCAAAAAGAGCGGGGATTTTCGTATGAAAGTGAGACACTTGACATGCGTATGGACAAAGAGGCACCTCTGAGTGCTTTACATGTAGTGAACGAATATACCAAAAGTGAACTTGAAAGAGTGCTTTTGGAATACGGAGAACTCAGAAACTATAAAAAAATTGCAGATGCTATTGTGCAAAACCGTCCGTTTGTTTCTGCAAAAGAGTTAAGTGAGGCGGTAAAACCACATATGCCAAGAGGCAAAAAGATTCATCCTGCAACACTTTTGATGCAGGCAATCCGTATAGAGGTAAATGATGAACTCGGAGAGTTGAAATCACTGCTTAAAAGTATAGAAGAAGCTAAACTGCCAGAAGCAAAAGTAGCCATCATATCATTTCACTCTCTTGAAGACAGAATTGTAAAAAAAGAGTTTTCTAAGTGGTCAAAGTCATGTATTTGCCCTCCCGAGGCATTTCGCTGCACATGTGGAAACAACAACCAATTAGGAAAAATTTTAACGAAAAAACCAATTACGGCTACAGATGAAGAACTCAAACAAAACGTCAGGAGCCGCAGCGCAAAGATGCGTCTGTTTCAGATGGGTGGAAAATGAGCGAAAAAAATGAACTCTTAGATGAACTTGACAGTTTAACTTTGTCAAAACAAAAGCTTGGGCTGAATTACTTTTTATATATGCTCCTGGTATTGACATTTATCGCGATGTTTGCATTTCCTAAAATTTATATTACAGAGCAGATTTACTTTAAAAGCAGAGATATTGCAAAACTCAAAGTAGAGTATGATACGCTCAAAGAAGAAAACAAACTCATCCGTGCCTCTGTTGAGTCGATAAAATTTAAAAATCAAA
>JALSKR010000131.1 GCA_026988735.1 Sulfurimonas sp. | reverse complement strand
TATAGCCACGATTTGCGATTAGCAAATGTGGGGACAAGGAACGCGTCAGGAGATGGCTACAAATGCTATGCGTGGATATGGCTAGAATGGATTTTAAGCCGTTTTAAGCGTTTTTTGGTGGAAATGTACGTCAAAAAGGTTTTAACGGCTTATTTTGGCTTGTATGGTTTTTGTGCTAGAATGCTTTTAGCCTTTAAGGCAACATACATAAATCTTACCTGCACGTGCAGGTAAGAACTTCTCAAAAAAAATTCTAAGAATGTGATATAATTCTATGTTGTGTCAATTTGGCATTAACGATTGTTTGAGCCAACCGCTTGGTTGGCTTTGTATTTTTACAAATCTTCCAGCGTTTTAGTATTGCGATAAACTGAATATATCAACACCGATACTGATACTACAATTACAGCTAATATGATTGTTCTTGCTTCCATGATTTTCTCCTTTGTTTTTTGTTGCCTATTTAATACGATTTTATCACCATTTTGCTTTGGGGCAAAATGGTTATGCGTATGGTTATAAACACAGTTATATGTCCATAACCATATTTTTGGCTATTTCTCCGAAATGCCAAAGCTTCTCAAAACCCCTATTTAAGGGGGGTTTTGCTACGCATTGATGATGTGCTACGCACGGGGGGACATTAGATTAAAAATCTAATTAAATGCCTTTTTTTTGCTATCGCAACAAAGCACTTTTATTCAGCCCTGGACGGAACTAAATAACCATTTTTTTCTTGCCTTGTTCCGTGTGTCACAGAGCTAAAAAAACTAAGTACTTTGCCAAAAGTCATTTAATTAGATTTCATCTAATGTCCCCCCTCTCCACTGCGTTCCGCGAAGAGGCAAGCCTCCACTCCGTTACGGGCATGCTGATAGCCTCTTCTTGACCTCCATTTCGCTTCGCTACATTTCGCAGCCTAACGGCTTTGACCATGCACAAGTGCATGAATATGTTGTACATATGTACATAATTTATGTATATTTATATATAAATCGTATATATTTCTCCCCATACGCGGTCTTAAACCCCCCATACGTATGCACAAACCCCCCATACGCGGTCTTAAATTTCACGTGTCGATAGACATTGGGCGTTAGGTATGAATGCTTAATTACTAAAAAAGTCTAGGGGCATTTTCTACCACATCAATCGTTATTGATATTGCTTTAGGTCGTCCTGCATCGAAGTAATCGTAGTTTGTTTCATAGATAAAACTTAGTTTACTGTGTGCGTCTAGTTCTTCTTTGACTGGCTTTAAAATAGCTCTTTCAATATCAGTAAATCTTTTATATTTTGTACCAAAAAATTCATTAACACCATCAAGGTCAAAAGTTTTTCTTTTTGATACATCATCACTATATTGACTTATGCGTTGCAAGAGAGGTAAAAGCTTCAAAGTATGCTTAGACCTCATTTTCATTAATTGTTTTGTATCTATCATTGAATAATTTCTCTTTACATCGATAATCAATTTCGCAACTTGTACAAAGAGCTTAACCTCTACCTTATTCTTACCATAGGTAAATTTATAATAAGGCACTAAAGATACACCCACCTCAGTATCTTCTACTTCATCATAAAACGTAATGCTAGTTTTTTGCATTGCCTTTATATTCTTTTTAATGGCAGGTAATGAAAGTTCCGTATATTTCAACATTTCCCTAGTATCAAATTTAATAGTTAAAAGTTTATCATCTTCCAAATCCTTTAAATCCCCAATAGTTTCTATCGCACTAGCTAAATAATAAATAGTCTTTAAAGCATTTGTAGTATTGTCTTTTATAGCATTCTCAATAAATGTATTACTAATCTTTTTATGCACTTTTGTCTTTTGATTAGCTAACTTTTGTTTTCGTAGTTTTCTAGCTTCACTTGGTAACATTTTAACCCCTTTAGTGAGTAATATTTTATTATAGTGAGTATAATACATATTATATCCTTAAAGTATTTAGTGAGTTAACCAAAAAAGTACTCACTATTATTAACTTTTACTCACTATATTCGTGACATTTACTCACTAAACTCGTAACATTTACTCACTAAAGTATTTTTAACTTTGCGGTGAGAGCGTACTTTAAGGCACTTATTCACACCCTTATAACTACTTTCTATAATTATTCTTTGAAATAAAGTACAAAAAAAACTTTCATTTTTCGCACAAATTAACCTCTTAGGAAAATCGCCTTGAGGGCGATATTTCTATTTTTTAAATGTCTTGCAGACAGCTAAAAAATGTGCGATTAGAAATCGCGTTAATAAATATCTCCTAGGGTCGATATTTTAGAG
>JALSKR010000130.1 GCA_026988735.1 Sulfurimonas sp. | reverse complement strand
ACGTTGTCAAAATCGCATCTTTTTTCATACTCTTTTTTATATCGCTGAAATACTCCTGCGTCCAGAGCATCGGATTTGTATTCGGAGAAAAAGCATCCTGATAGACGATGTCAAATTTGTTCTCAAATCTTTTTACATACTCTCTGGCATCCCCCAAAAACAGTTCTATACACAGGCTTTCATCTTCATAGACTCCTACACTACTCAGAGAATGAATGATTTTTTGCAAAGGGGCAAACTCTTCAGGATAGTGAAAGTTCAGTAATGATTTGACAAGTTTTTCATCAAGTTCGGGGGAATATATATGCAGCTTTTTATGCGGTGCTTCTTTTTTATAGTGCAAAATCGTTGCTAAAGTATTAAATCCCAGCCCATAGCAGATATCTAAAATATATAGTTCTTCTTTGTTCTTTACATGTAAAGAAGCAGGTAATACATGCTTTGTCAAGGACTCATGCAGGGCACCGTCTCTCGTTGAATGATAGTGTTCATCATACTCTTTTGAGTGCGCTGTATAACTTCCGTCTTTTGTAAGTTCCAAAGTATGCACATCAGTGTTAAATCTGTTTTTCTCTTTTTTCATAATGATATTTTACTCTAAATATTGCATTGAAAAACAAATTGTGAAAATTTCTATGATAAATAATCATTTAAGTTTAGTTCTGCAATAATAAAGGATAATTATTTTCTATTAAGAAAATAATTCTTTAAAGGATCTCTTATGCAATCATACAAACATACCATTGTTGATGGAAATGAAATAGCAAAATGGTGGCCAAATCAGCTTAATCTTAAAATACTGACACAAAACAATCCGCGTTTGACGCCTACAGTATCTGAATTTTCTTACAAGCAGGCTTTTGAAACACTCCCTTATGAAGAACTCAAAAAAGACCTTGTCTCATTAATGACGACTTCTGTTTCCTGGTGGCCTGCAGACTATGGGCATTACGGTCCTTTTTTTATTCGTATGGCATGGCACAGTGCCGGTACCTATCGCATCATGGACGGACGGGGTGGCGCTGCAACGGGTAATCAACGTTTTGCTCCTCTTAACAGTTGGCCCGATAATGTCAACCTGGATAAAGCCCGTCGTCTGTTATGGCCTGTTAAAAAGAAATACGGCGAGAAAATATCCTGGGCAGATTTGATGATATTAGCAGGAACAGTAGCGATGGAGTCTATGGGTTTACAGACCTACGGTTTTGGTGGCGGACGTGAAGATATCTGGCAGACAGAAGAGGATATTTACTGGGGAGAGGAAGAGGAATGGTTAGCAGATAAAAGACATTCCGAAGATAAAAAACTGCAAAATCCTTTGGCTGCTGTACAAATGGGACTTATTTATGTAAATCCTGAAGGACCTAACGGAGAACCGAATGTCCTGGCTGCCGCAGAAGATATACGAGTCAGCTTTCGTCGAATGGGTATGAATGATGCAGAAACCATTGCTCTTATAGCAGGAGGTCATACCTTTGGAAAAAGCCATGGAGCCGCTGACCCTCAAAAGTATGTGGGGGTAGAACCAGAAGCTGCCCCGATTGAACAACAGGGGTTTGGTTGGAAAAACAGCTATAGAAGCGGTAAAGGAGCAGATACAATATCGAGTGGTTTGGAAGGAGCCTGGACACCGACACCTACAAAATGGGACAACAGCTATCTTGAAATATTGTTTAAGTATGAATGGAATCTTGAAAAAAGCCCTGCAGGTGCATGGCAGTGGGTCCCTGTCAACCCCGATGAAAAAGATTTGGCTCCCGATGCACATATTGAAGGGAAAAAAGAAAAAACCATCATGTTTACAACAGATTTGGCACTGCGCATGGATCCTGAATTTGAAAAAGTTTCCCGTTCTTTCTTGAAAGATCCAAAATTATTTGCCCAGAGTTTTGCAAAAGCATGGTTTAAACTGACACACCGCGATATGGGTCCAAAAACACGTTATCTCGGTCCGGAGGTTCCCCAAGAAGATTTTATATGGCAGGATCCACTTCCTTCGCTTGACGCTGATACACTGATAAATGCAGACGAAACCGAAGCGTTAAAAGCAGAGATTTTACAAAGCCCTTTACAAATAAGAGAACTGCTCTATACAGCCTGGTCATCTGCTGCAAGTTACAGAGATTCAGACAAAAGAGGCGGAGCCAATGGGGCACGAATAGCGCTGGAACCACAAAAAAACTGGCAGGTCAACGAACCGCAACAGTTACAAAAAGTGTTGTCTGTTTTGCAGGAGATTCGAAAAAAATTTAATGCAAAACATAAAAATCAAATTTCACTTGCAGATATCA
>JALSKR010000129.1 GCA_026988735.1 Sulfurimonas sp. | reverse complement strand
CGTATCCTTTTATAGTCAAACCTGCATCGTTGGGCAGTTCAATCGGGGTAAGTGTCGTCAAAGATGAGAGTGAACTTGATTATGCACTCGATGTGGCTTTTGAATTTGATGACACACTCATTGTAGAACCGTTTTTAGAGGGTGTCAAAGAGTATAATCTGGCAGGATATTATGCAAACGGTTCTATGCACTACTCAATAGTAGAAGAACCGTACAAAGAAGAATTTTTAGATTTTGAAAAAAAATATATGGATTTTTCACGAAGTGAGCAGGTACTCCAAGCAGATGTGAGTGAAGAGTTGACACTCCGTTTAAAAAGCAATTTTGAAAAGGTTTATCGTGGTTTATTTGAAGGGGCTTTGATTCGTTGTGATTTTTTTGTTTTCAATGATGAAGTATTGCTCAATGAAATCAATCCTATTCCTGGATCTATGGCAAATTATCTTTTTGAAGATTTTGAAGCTGCTTTGGAAGCACTCTCTTCATCTCTTCCTCACTCAAAGCGTCCCAAAGTAACTTATGATTATATTCACTCTATTTCTCAGGCCAAGGGAAAATAGATGGCGGTGAAGTCAATTCAGTATAAGCAAAATACTTTTGACATCAGCTATGAGATTGTAAATCCTCAGGCAAAAGTTGATTTGATTGTTTTGCATGGCTGGGGAAGTAATAAAAATCTGATGAAGCAGACATTTTCTCCTTATATGGATACTTTTCGCCATATTTATATAGATTTGCCGGGTTTTGGTAACTCTACATGTAACGCGGCCTTAACAACTGCTGATGTAGCAAGAATTATAGAACTGTTGATGATTCATATGAATGTTTCAAAAGATATAATTCTTGGACATTCGTTTGGAGGGAAGGTTGCCTTGTTGCTGGAACCGAAACTGCTGGTTTTGGTTGCAAGTGCCGGTATTTATATACCAAAACCTTTCAAAGTACAAGCAAAAATAGCACTTTTTAAAACACTGAAAGCTCTTGGTCTCTCCAAATTTCGTTCACTTTTTGTAGCAGAAGATGCGAAACAACTCAGCGAATACATGTATCAGACTTTTAAAAATGTAGTCAATGAAGATTTGAGTGATGAGTTTTCCAAGTTTGAAGAGAGAGCATTACTTTTTTGGGGAAAAGAGGATACGGCAACACCACTTGATTCGGGAAAGAAAATAGATACTCTTTTACAAGATTCTACATTGGAAGTTTATCAGGGTGATCATTACTTTTTTATGAACAATGCAGAGGATATTTCTAAAAAAATTCAAACTGCTTTTTTAGAAACGCTACAACACTAAAAAGGGGAAAAATAATGCAGGAATACGAAACACTTCTGGCTTTTGTTACAAATGTTCTTTTTGTGACACTTTTGGGCTGGTATCTCATTACAAATTTGCAATGGTATGACTATAAAATTGAAAGGGTTGTTTTTAAACATCATAAACCACATTGGCATATTTTGTATTTTATCATTCCTTTTATCGCTTACTATACGACGGGTAAATTTTTTATTATATTTTTTCTGTTTGCTTATATCCCGAGTATTATTGTTTGGTATAAAAAGCTTGATAAAAAGCTTGTTCTAACCTGGCGTGTCAAAAGATTTTTGATTTTGCTGGTTTCATTGACACTTTTTCAAGATGTACTCTGCACACTCAAAGAGGGCTGCGCGACATATGGTGTTTTTATGCCTTTGGCAGTAGCATACATCGGTAGTTATATTATAGAAAAATTTCTTTTTAAAGTCTACATGAAAGAGGCAAAGAAAAAACTGCAATCTATGAAAGATTTACAAATAGTCTGTATAACAGGGAGTTATGGAAAGACAAGTATTAAAAATTTTACAGCGAAAATTCTCTCATATAAATTTAAAGTCTATGCAACACCAAGAAGTGTCAATACTCTGGGTGGAATTGTTGCAGACATCAATCAAAACCTGCCACAAGATACGCAGATATATGTATGTGAAGCAGGGGCAAGAGAGCGGGGTGATATTTATGCAATTACGACTTTTTTAGAACCGCAGAGAGTTGTTGTCGGGCGTGTTGGTGAAGCACATATAGAGTATTTTAAATCTTTGAAAAATATTATTGCTACAAAACTAGAAATTATAAAATCTCCTCGGCTGCAGCAGGCATTTATTCATACCTCTGTAACAGATGAACCGCACGAAAAAGTAACTTTTTTCGGTGATGAGATAAAAAATGTACAGGCAACGCTAGAAGGTACTGATTTTGAACTTGAACTTGATGGCAAAACACTACAACTACACACAGATATTTTAGGTGCTTTTCAGA
>JALSKR010000128.1 GCA_026988735.1 Sulfurimonas sp. | reverse complement strand
GAATATTTTTAGGTGTTACTTCAAGAAGTTCATCATCTTCTATCCACTCTAACGCACGTTCTAGCGACATATCACGTGGTGGTACAAGTTTGATTGCTTCATCAGCACCACTTGAGCGTACATTTGACTGTGCTTTTCCTTTTACAGGATTCACCACAAGGTCGTTTGATCGAGAATGCTCACCAATAATCATTCCCTCATACACTTCAGTCTGTACACCAACAAATAAAACACCACGGTCCTGAATACCAAAAAGTGAAAAGGCAAGTGTAGAACCTGATGTCATTGAAATAAGTGCACCGTATGAGCGTGATTCTACTTCACCTGAGAATGGACGGAACTCTAAGAAAGAGTGATTCATAACACCCTCACCTTTTGTATCTGTCAAGAACTGCCCACGAAATCCAATTAATGCACGAGCAGGAATTTCAAACTCAATTCTTTGGAAACCTTGTCCCATTGGAAGCATTGATTTCATCTCTGCTTTTCTTTTTCCTAAACGCTCAATAACAGTACCACTTAAGTCTTCAGGAACATCAATTACTAAGTGTTCATATGGTTCACATTTTACACCGTTAATCTCTTTTGTAATAACTTCCGGACGGGAAATTGAAAATTCAAAATCTTCACGACGCATATTTTCGGCAAGTACTGTAATTTGCAGTTCACCACGACCTGAAACTTTAAATTTACCTTCACCGACAACTTCAAGACGCATTGCAACATTTGTATTCATTTCAAATTCAAGTCTTTCACGAAGCTTGTTTGATGTTACATGTTTACCCTCTTTACCAGCCAATGGAGAATCATTTACTGCAAATACAACAGTCAGTGTCGGCTCTTCAACGTGCATAGGATCAAGTGCAACAGGATTAACAGGATCTGCAATCGTATCACCAACATCTACAGTTTCCATTCCGGCAAATGCAACAATATCTCCAGCTTCAGCCTCATCTATTTCCATACGGTTCAAACCGTGAAAACCGATAAGTTTTGATATTTTTCCTTTAACCATTTCACCGTCAGCTTTAGCAAGCATAACATTGTCACCTTTTTTTACCGTACCATTAAAGATACGACTGATACCGATTTTACCAACATAATTGTCATAGTCAAGTGTAAATACCTGTGCCTGTAAAGGATTTGCAGCATCACCTTCTGGTTCAGGAATCTTATTGATAATTGTCTCAAAGATACACTCAAAATCACCATCAGGTTCACTCATATCCATTTTAGCGATACCGTCACGTGCAGCAGCATAGATAACCGGAAAATCCTGTTGCTCATCTGTTGCACCCATATCTGCAAAAAGGTCGAACATTTCATCTACAACACGTTCAGGATCAGCAGAAGGTTTGTCAATTTTGTTAATAACAACAATTGGCATTTTACCAAGTGCCAACATTTTTTTCACAACAAATTTTGTTTGAGGCATAACACCTTCATAAGCATCAACAAGTACCAAAACACCATCAACCATTTTAAGTACACGTTCAACTTCACCACCAAAATCGGCGTGGCCCGGAGTATCTATAATGTTAATTTTGTAATCTTTGTAACGAATAGCTGTATTTTTTGAAAGAATCGTAATACCACGTTCTTTTTCGATGTCATTGCTATCCATAGCTCTTTCATCATGTTGTTCGTGAGAACCGAATGTACCAGATTGCTCCAAGAGTCCATCAACCAGTGTAGTTTTACCGTGGTCAACGTGAGCGATAACGGCAATATTTCTAATTTTTTGCATTAAGGGTTTCCTTTATTTGGAAAATTTGCTGAAGAAAATTCTGCATTTCAGAGTACTTTCAGCTATTTTTCGCGAATTATACCCAAATTATTATAATATCCTTGTAAAATTAGTGATATACTTAGAGTATGATTACCTATCCGAAGAGTCTCGATACTATTTTTCACAAATTATATACACATAATATACTCCCTGTCATTGTAGGCGGTTATATTCGCGATGCTCTTTTGGGAATTCCTTCAAATGATATTGATATCGAACTCTACGGTATCAGTTCTCTTGACGAAGTGGAAGAAATTTTACAGGAATTTGGAAATGTCAACAGTGTAGGAAAGAGTTTTGGTGTCTGTAAACTCTACTATAAAAATTTGGATTTGGATTTTTCTCTGCCAAGAGAAGATAACAAAATTGCTTCGGGACATCAGGGATTTGCAATTAAAATTGATAAAAATCTGGATTTCAAAACAGCTGCACTCAGAAGAGATTTTACCATCAATGCCATAGGCTATGATGTTATTGATAAAAAAATATTAGATTCTTATCACGGCAGAAAAGATTTAGATAAAAAAATATTACGAGCTGTAGACAAGCAAAAATTTAAAGAGGATCCTTTACGGGTTCTTCGTGCAGTTGTTTTTGCGTCACGCTTCCATATGAAGTTCGATAAAACTCTTATGCTTACATGTAAAGAGATGATAGAAAAAAAACTTCTTGAAGAGCTTCCAAAAGAGAGAATATTTCAAGAGATACAAAAACTTCTTCTCAAAGCAGACAAACCGTCTCTTGGATTTCATTTTCTTAAAGAGTTAGGAGCATTTTCATTTTTTAGAGAACTTCTTATTTTAAATAATGAAGAGTATGAAGAAGTTTTTAGTGCCTTGGACATGTTAAAAAAACTGCCAATAACAAATGATAAAGAGTTAGTTATGCTTGCTTTGGCTGTTATAACCTCAAATTTTTCAGTAATACAAACACAAACTTTTTTACAAAGAATAACAAACGAAAAAACAGTAATTGAAAAAGTTTTACGACTCCATACAATTGATTTTGATTTAGATAATTTTAATGATTATGATATATACAAACTTGCCCAAAAAACAGATATTGCATTTTATGCACACTATTTACATGTAACGCAAAAGAAAAAAGAAAAAACGGAATATTTGCTTCAAAAAGCAAAAAAACTCAATGTTCTTCACAAACCAATTCCTCCTCTGATCAAGGGAAACGATTTAATCAAACTGGGTCTACAGCCATCAAAAGAATTTTCAAAAATACTCCAATCAGCCTATGAGGCACAAATTCAAAATATTTTTAACACTAAATCTGATGCTCTCATCTGGCTTCAAAAAAATCTACTTTCCTAAAACATTCATTTTATTTTGCAATTTTGAATATTGATTTATAGTATTTATTGCTGATTTTAAAGTCTCAGTAAGTTTTGAACTGTATATTTGTTTGTTTCGTGTGTCATAATCATTGATAAGTTCTTTATAATTTTCTAAAAATTTTTGGGCTAATTCAATAGTTTTCATATTAATGTGTTTATTCGTCAAAACAGCAATAAAAAGCTCAAAAGCTTTTTTCTTTTTTGTATCCATATCATCATTTTTAATATAATATGTTTGTGTTTTTTCATCAAACGAAATAAGCTTTTTCATAACTTCATTTGCACCTTCAACACTTAGTGTAAGATCTTTCATATTATTTTTTATATAAGAGCGCATTTCGGTAAGATTCATTTTTGCTATTTTTTCAATTAATTGCGAGTTTGTCAATGTATCTTGATTTTTTTTACCAAACATAACCTGCTCCTTATATTTTAGTTTACAACAGTTTCAATTTCTGAGAGATATTTTCCTTCCAGATAATCAATTTTCATCTCTTTGGCAAGCGTATAAACTTCTTTCTCTTCTATATTTTTTATCCAGGTTTTTACACCTTTCTCATGAGCCATAACAGTAAAACCGTCAATTATATTGCGATTTTGCAGTAATTTATCTTTATTTGAATAATAGGTATCAAATCTGACAATGTCAATATCTAATTCTCTTAAATATAAAAAACTGGTATGAATTGAACCTAATCTGTCTATAGCTATAAGGACACCCAAATCTTTTAATAATTTTATTATACTATTATATCTGCTTATATAGGAATAATACTGCATTTCACTTAAAACAAACATTATTTTTTTATCAGAATATTCTTTTAAAAGTTCTTTTGTTTTGGAAAGAAACTTGTCGTTTCTCAATGATGTAGGCAAAACATTGATTGCATAAATATTTTCCCTGTATTGGCAGTTTTTAAGAATTTCTTCTAAGACCATCAAATAAAAACTCACACCGAGTCCCAGTTTGTTGATAACTTTCAAGTATGTTTTAGGGTGAATTATTTTATTGTTTTGTCCTTTGAGTTTTATATAACATTCACTAAAGACTACATTATTTTTATTGTCATAGACTGCCTGTGACATAATAAGAAGATTTTTATTTTCAATAGCATCAATAACCAATAATTCCAATTCATTTGGATTAATGCTCTCTTCTTCTTTGTATTTCATATTTTTGTTTTTATTTTGAAGATCAAAAAGGTTTTCTATGAGGTAATTTAAATCTTTTGAATAACTTGTATCTGTTATGGCTCCTGATATTTTTATTTCTATATCATCTACATTCAAATCATTGGATTTTAAACATATAAGTTCTAACAAAGTGCTGTATTTGTTTTTTGGTCCATCAAGTCCTATAATAAAATCACCGCCTTTAATGTGACCAATAGGAAAATTTTCAATTCCCTCTTTTTTTAAATATTCTGTTATCCAATCAACAACATACTTTAAAACTTTATCTCCGTTTTTTAACCCGTAAAGAGTATTTATATCATTTAAATTATCTATACTTATAAGAATCAGAGTATATTCTTTTTTCTGTTTTATCTCTTTTTGCAAAAACTGATATAAATATTCCCTGCTGAATGTTTTTGTAACACTGTCTGTTATTTTTACATCAAATCCTTTGTATATAAGAAAAAAAATGAAGTAAATACTGACAAGTAAAAGTAAAACAGCTTCTACATAAAATGATGTTTCAAGTGTAGTATAATTACTGATCAGTGTATGAAAAATGAAGGCAAGTATAAGAGCAAAGATAGGCAAAGCCATTCTAAGTGCAAGCTTAAAACGGTATTCCCTCTCTTTTGTTTGGGACAATAACATTTATACGTCTAAATGTTTCACATCTTTTGCATGTGTTTCAATGTAATTACGACGAGGTTCAACTTCATCTCCCATAAACAATGTAAATGCATCTGATGCAACGGCTGCATCTTCTATGGAAATTTGTAAAAGAACACGGTTTTCAGGTGTCATTGTTGTTTCCCATAACTGATCAGGATTCATTTCACCCAGACCTTTGTAGCGTTGGATATATGCACCTTTTCTTGCATAATCTTTAATCTCTTCAAGTACTTCTATGATGTCTTTGTCAAAATGAATATCCCATTCCATAATCTTTTTGTAAACAAAACTTGCTTCATTAAAATGCGGAGCAGAAAAGAGATCATCATTTATTAGTAACTCTTCCATTCCTGTTTGCGTTTGGACAAAAAGATGAATTTCATTTGTTTCTTCATTAATTGTATATGTTAAAATATTATTATTTATTGAAGTAAGAAATTTTTCTATTTCAACAAACATCTCTTTTGCAGGCAAAGCAATCAAGTCAGGGTTTTCAATAAAATGACGGATAAGTTTTACAAGTGCATAACGACGATTAAGTGCTTCAAGAGAAGAAGCATAATGATCAACCATTTTAAAATAGGCTATCAAGTCATTATTTCCCACTCCGTCAACTTCCAAAGACTCTATACCGTTACTGATAAGGTATTCATTCATAGCGGCGTCATCTTTAAAATAGATCTCTTTCTTGCCTTTTTTATAACGATAGAGTGGTGGTTGTGCAAGATACAAATACCCTTTATCAATAATGTCACGAAAATACCTGAAAAAGAAGGTAAGCAAAAGTGTCTGAATATGAGAACCGTCAACATCCGCATCGGTCATTATGATGATTTTATGGTAGCGGAGTTTTTCTTCTTTATACTCTTCACCGATTCCACATCCCATTGCAGTAATCATATTTGTGATTTCATCTGATTTTAAAATCTTTTCCAAACGTGCTTTTTCAACATTTAAAATTTTTCCTTTGAGCGGTAAAATTGCCTGAAAAACACGATCACGTCCCATCTTTGCAGAACCGCCTGCAGAATCCCCTTCCACCAGGTAGAGTTCACAGATACTTGCATCTTTACTTTGACAATCAGCCAGTTTTCCCGGAAGTGTTCCAACACTCATAGAATCTTTTCTGCGTGTCAGTTCTCTTGCTTTTTTAGCCGCTTCACGACCGCGCGCCGCCATAAGTGCTTTGCTGACAATTGCTTTGGCTTCTATAGGATTTTCTTCAAAATATTTGTTAAGAGCTTCTCCTGTTGCTTTTTGAATAAGCGGACGTACATAGGTATTTCCGAGTTTTCCTTTTGTCTGTCCTTCAAACTGAGGTTCAGGTACACGCACAGAAACAATAGTAATGAGTCCCTCTTTTACATCATCTCCGGAAATTTTGACATCTTTTTCTTTTGCAGCACCGTTTTTGGCATTATAGTTTGATATAACACGTGTAAGTCCTGCACGAAAACCTGCTTCATGTGTTCCTCCGTTTGGTGTGCGGATATTATTGACAAACGAGGCAAGTTTTTCTTCGTAAGAATCATTATACATCAGGGCAATGTCAAATTCTATATCTTCTGCTTTTCCGCTGAAACTGTAGACATTGGCAACAATTTCTTTTTTATTCATATCAGTCACATACTGGGCTATACCGCCTTCAAAATGATAGACTTCTTTTGTGCCGTTTCTTTCATCATTGAATTTTATAGTGATAAAGGGATTTAAATATGCAAGTTCTTTGAATCTTTTTGCAAGATATTCGTATTCAAAGGTTATTGTTTCTGTAAATATGCTCGGATCTGCTGCAAATTCAATAGTCGTACCGGTTTTACGGGTTGTTCCTGTAATTTCTAAAGGCCCTTGGGGAATTCCCATTTTAAAATTCTGTTCATGAATTTTTCCGTCACGGTAAATAGTCATGTGCAAGTCAGAAGAGAGGGCATTTACAACAGAAACACCGACACCATGGAGTCCGCCGGAAACTTTGTAAGTATCTTTGTCAAATTTACCACCGGCATGCAGTACTGTCAAAACAACAGTAGCAGCACTCATATTTTCAGTTGGGTGCATATCTGTCGGAATACCACGACCGTTGTCACTTACCTTACATGTACCGTTTTTTGTAAGTGTTACTGTAATAGTGTCACAATACCCTGCCATCGCTTCATCAATAGAGTTGTCAATAACTTCATAGACCAAGTGATGGAGACCGCGATGTCCTGTATCTCCGATATACATACCGGGACGTTTACGAACAGCTTCCAAGCCTTTAAGAACTTTAATATTACTAGCGCCATATTCTTGTTGCATTTAATACTCCATTGCCATTTTTGGCATAATTGAAGACATTTTATCTAAAATAATCTTATGATAAGTTTTATAGCTGTGGGGATGGAGAGAGAACCTACAGTTTAGATAACTATAGGCATAACTACTGTAATAAAATTTTCATCTTTTAAAATAAAAGGCAGGTTTCCTTCATTGAGTCCGATAGTAAATTCTGAAGAGTTTATGGAATTTAGAAAATCAAGCAAATATTTTGAATTGATTGCTATTGAAAAAGGTTCATCAAAACCTGTGTTGTAGCTGATTTCTGTTTTTGCTTCGATGTTGTCTTCGCTTAAACTTTCAAAACTGATGGTATTATTGAAAAAAGTGAGTTTTACATCTGTAGATATAGTTGTAATTTGTTTAATTGAATTAATCATAATGGCTTTAGGCAAAACCAAATTGTAGTTTGTTTCTTTAGGAATGATTCTTGAATATTCAGGAAATTTTCCGTTAATGAGTTTTGTAAAAAAAGTATATTGCTGAGAATGAATAATAAGATTTGTTTCGTCATAATAGAGTTCAATATTATCAAAAAAGAGTTTTTGGATTTCAACAATTGCTTTTTTAGGAATTATAATTGACAATTCATTGTCACTTTGGTTGCTAACGGTTACTACTGCCAATCTTCTTGTATCTGTGGCTGCAAAATTAATAGAATCCTTTTGTATATCTATTAAAGCACCGTTAAGTTCAAATTTGGGATTGTTGGTATCTATTGCAGGTGTTATTTTTTTTAGTGATTCGATGAGAGTGTGTGATTCGATGGAAATTCTTGGTTTCCCTTCGTAAGAAGGAAATTCCGGAAACTCATTATACGAAAAAGTAGGCAATTTGAAATTAGAGTGGCCCTGTGATATAAGAAGATTATCATTTTTTACTTCTAAGTTAATTTCATCATCTTTTAATATTCTGACAATATCTAAAAATTTTTTACCGTTAGCGGTAATACTGCCTTCATCTTCAATTTTTAGATTATCAGTTGATACTAAAAAACCTATTTCATAATCAGTTGCTTTAAGTGTTAATTTTGAGCCGGAAACATTCATATAGACATGTGAAGTTATCTGTGATGTATCTTTTTTTTCCAAAAAAGGTGCAGCATGAATGAGTATATTTTCCAATATAGATTTTGAGACGGTAATTTTCATTTTTTAAATCCCTATATATTTATATAATTTTAGTAAGTAGTAGTAGTATGGAGTGAATATGTGACAAATCAACTCAAACACCTACAGGCTTACTTTTTGAGATGTGAATGCAGGTTAATGCTTCTTTCACATCTATTCACTTTTACAATTATATCTTTTTTTTTAATGCTTTTAAAATAAAATCAGGAGATAGATGTTATTTTGTTTGTAAGTTCATCAATTTTTACTTTAAAATCTTCATCATCTTTAAGCAGATTGTTGATTTTTTTGATAGTATGACTGATGGCTGTATGATCTTTCATTCCAAAATACTGGGCAAGCTGGGGCATTGTGTTTTGTGTGAGTTCCCGGCAGATATAAATGGCAATTCTACGGGCATACACTATATTTTTACTTCGGCCTTTTGAGCGTATTTCACTCGGTTTGATATTGAGATCTTTTGCCACAACTTCGGTTATGGTTTCCATTGTAAGGTTTGCTCTGTTTTCATTCATCTGGTCTTTGAGAACATTTTTTGTAAAATCCAAATCAATATCAACGTGCATCAGTTGGGAATAGGCATGTAGTTTGGAAAGTATCCCCTCTATTTCCCTTACATTGCTGTCTATAACTGTTGCTATGTAGTTGACTATGTCTTCAGAGAGTTTTACTTTGTTAATTTCACATTTTTTCTTGATGATTGCTATTTTTGTCTCTAATTCCGGTGGTTGTATGTCAGCTACGAGTCCCCATTCAAACCTGCTTTGCAGACGGGCTTCAAGACCGCCGATTTTTTTGGGATGCTTGTCGGCTGTGAGGATTATTTGTTTGCCTGCACCTTTTAATGCTTCAAAAGTGTGAAAAAACTCCTCTTGAATTCCCTCTTTGTTACTTAAAAACTGAATGTCATCTATAAGCAGTACATCACATTTACGGTATTTTTCCTGGAAGCGTTCCATTGTTTTGTTTCTTACATGTCGGATAAAATCATTTAAAAACTGTTCAACTGTTGTATAGATGACTACTTTGCCTTCATTTTGAAAAACATTGCCGGCTGCTTGCATGAGGTGTGTTTTTCCAAGACCGACACCACCGTAGATAAACAAAGGATTGTAAACTTTTCCTGCATTTTCACTGACACTTTTTACAGCTGCATAGGCAAACTGGTTGGATCCACCGACCATAAAGTTGTCAAAAGAGTGGGAAGGATTTAAAAGAGAGCTGCTTTGCTTTACTTCTACAGCTTTTTTTGTCTTTCTTTTTTCTATACTGTTTTTAAGAGTTATTTCTACATTTACTTTGGAACCGTTTTTTACTTCAAAAAGATGTGCAATTTTTTCTCTGTATTTATTTTTAATCCAGTTTACAACCAATGCGTTAGGCGCGTAAAATATAGCCAAATCAGCAGTTGATTTTTTAATATCATAAGAGAGATGTCTTATATATCTGTTATATTCGAGTTCGCTAATTTCATCTTTGAGTGCTTGTAATACTTCTTGACCTATATTCACATAAAACCTTATTTCTTTTTTTATATGTGAATAGTACTTATATTTTCCATAAAACAGGGTTAAATAGATGTGAATAGCTGAAATTGCTTTATGTGAATATTTATATTATTTTCTATATAATGATGAAAAACATTTTGAAGGCCCTAAATGACTATACTTGGTATAGACCCCGGAACAAGAAATATGGGATATGCACTTATTTCATTACAAAATTCCAAAATTTCGCTTATTGAAGCAGGACTTATAAAAATGAAAGCAGAAGATTTGCAATATCAGATACCGCAAATGGTTGAGGGATTGAGCAGTATCTTCGAAAATCATGTTATTGATGAAGTGGCAATGGAAGATATCTTTTATGCCCATAATCCGGCAACAACGATTAAGCTGGCACAGTTTCGCGGGGCAATAATGCTGAAACTTTTGCAGGAATTCGGACAGTTTCATGAATATACGGCATTGCAGGTAAAAAGGGCGCTGACGGGTAAGGCAAAAGCACAAAAAGAGCAGGTGGCATTTATGGTTCAGCGTTTGTTAAATATAAAAAAAGAGATAAAACCACTTGATATTTCAGATGCCATGGCTGTGGCAATTACACACTCTCAAAGAGTGAAATTAAAGAAATAAAATTTTATATGTTTTTATTTCAGGGCAAATCCTCCCTGCGGTCTGAGTCTTACATAAAAACATATAAAATTTAAGTAAAATTAAAAGGAAAAACAGATGTCAAAATTTGAAAATGTAACGATAACAAAAGAGGCAAACATATATTATGATGGGAAAGTAACAAGCAGAACGGTTGAATTTCCTGATGGAAGTATAAAATCTTTGGGAATCATGCTGCCAGGTGAATATACGTTTAATACAGCTGATAAAGAGATTATGGAAATACTCAGCGGTGATGTGGAAGTAAAACTGCCGGGTGAAGAGTGGCGTACACTTATAACACCTGAGATGTTTACAATACCGGCGAACTCTTCATTTGATATAAAAATAAAGAGTGTGACCGATTACTGCTGTTCTTATATAAAATAAATTTTAATTGCTGTGTTTTGAAGCAAGAGACACAAGTGCATTTACATCAAGTGCACCACTGACTCTTTCTACTTCACGGCCGTCTTTAAAGACAATGATAGTTGGAATTGAACGGATGCCAAAACGTGCACCCAGATTTTGCTCATTTTCGGTATTTACTTTTGCAAAAAGTGCTTTGAGCGGAAACTGAGTGGCTGCACGTTCAAAATTTGGAGCCATCATTTTACATGGACCGCACCATGGTGCCCAAAAATCAACTATGACAGGAATGTTACTGTTGACAATTACTTCATCAAAATTTGCATTTGTCAGTTCTACAGGTTTTGTGTCTAACAGTGATTGTTTACACTTCCCGCAATTGGCTTTTTTATAACTCTCTTTTTTTGGAACATTGTTTACAGTAAAACAGTGTGGACATACAATTTTCATAGAATTCTCCTTTTTGAAATGTATTCTACACTCTATTTGGTAATTGTATTGCTACTTTAGTTCCATTTGCAGAGAAACAGTAAAAACTATTTTATGAAGATGTCTCTTTTTTAAAAGATTCTATACTCTCTGCCATACCGTAGTCCGGATTTTGTTTTGGTTCTAAAACAATTTGGGCTAATGTATTGTTATCATGATTAATTATTACAGGGGCCAAAAAATTGATTGTCGATTTTTCCAAAGGTTTTTGAATAAGGAGAATATTGTAAACACTTATTTCTGAATTATCATGAATATCGAGTAACTCTTTTGTTTTTGCAGGAATTTCAAAAGGATATTCGCGTAACATATAAGGATTGACCAGAGTAAAAGATATGCCCGGATTCTGATTGTCTTTCATAATAGAAAAAAGTTCATCTATTTCATTTATATCTACCTGCTTGGTATTTACAAATCCGAGTATTTCACCTTTTACCTCATATGCCATTGCTGTCCTTTAAAATTGACCCTCTTTATATTTCAAATGCTTAGAAATAATATAGAGCGTGGAGTTTTTAATTGCTTGGATATTATAGCACGCTCCTATGCCAAATGCAAATTCTTTGTTTACATGTAAGAGACCTGCTCCGTCACTCATATCTATAAACTGTAACTTGTTTTGTTCAAGCAGTCTGGCATCTGTTACATCTGTAAAATCCAGTTCAAGTGTTATCCAGTCAAAATCTCTGGATTTATCTTGGACTGCAAGAATTAACTTTACATGTAATGGCGAAATAACTTCTAAAGAGCGAAATTGGGCATCTTTGAAATTGTCAAATCGTTCCAGGTCTATTGGCAACCGACACACTCCATACTTCTGTCTTCTACATCGCTTGCCATTTCAGGTGACTGTGAACGCAGATAATAGGTAGATTTCAGTCCTAATTTCCATGCAAGCATATAAATTTCATTAAGATAACGCCCGCTTGCTTTATCGAGTGTTATAAAGATATTGAGAGACTGTCCCTGATCTATCCATTTTTGGCGTATTGCTGCAGCTTTAATGAGAACAGTCTGATTCAAGTCATATGCAGGAGTATAATAGCTCCATGTCTCAGGTGAGAGATTTGGAACTACCACAGGAATCAATCCACTGAGGTTCTCTTCAGACCATTTACGTTTAAAGACAGGTTCTATTGCCTGTGTTGTACCTGTGAGGATTGATATAGATGATGTAGGCGCAACAGCCATCAGATAACCGTTTCGCATACCCTGTTTTTTTACTTTGGCACGGAGTTCATCCCATTCATATTTTGAAGCAAAAAGTCCGCCGCGATCAACCAAATTTATTACCTCTGCATTTGCGTGGTCTTGGGGCATTATTCCTCTGCTCCATTTACTGCCTTCGAATTCAGGATAGCTTCCTTTTTCAACAGCCAGGTCAGAAGAGGCGGAAATTGCGTTATAACAAACAGACTCCATAATTTCATCTATTTTATCAAAATGTTCCTGACTACCCCACATTATACCGGCTTCTGCAAGCATTTGTGCTTCACCCATAACACCCAAACCGATAGAACGACTTCGCATGTTAGTACGTTTTACTTTTTCAACCGGGTAGAAATTCAGGTCTATAACATTGTCCAAACATCTTATGGCGGTCGGTACGATTCTGTCTATGTCCTCTTTGGTATTAACGCGTGAAAGATTTATAGATGCAAGGTTACAAACAGCGGTAGCACCGTCTATCTTCTCTTTTTCTACAGCAAAAATAGGGAGTCCGCCCAGTGAATCCAAAGCAGTAACTTTTTTAGCGGGTTTTGTTATGCCGCTGTCTACTGTTACTAACTCATCTTCTTCATAGCTGATACTCTCACCATTTTCAAAAATAAATTTTATTTTATAATGGTTGGGCTGTGTATTTTGAAAAATTTCTGTACAAAGATTTGAACTTCTGATAATCCCATAATGATCATTCGGGTTGGCACGGTTGGCATTGTCTTTAAAACAAAGAAACGGCGAACCTGTTTCAAAATAAGAAGTCAAAATCTTTTTCCATAAATCTTTTGCTTTGATTTTCTCTTTGATGATGCTTTCATCCTGTTCAAATTTGAGGTAGAGTTTGTTAAACTCTTCGCCGTAGACATTCGTGAGTTCTCTGGTATCATAGGGATCAAAAAGAGTCCAGATTGCATCTTCTTCCACACGTTTCATAAACATATCGTTTAGCCATAAAGACGGAAAGAGGTCGTGAGCCCGACGACGCTCTTCACCGGAATTTTTCTTGAGGTCTAAAAAGTCGTTGATATCTATATGCCATGGTTCAAGGTAAACCGCAATAGCACCTTTTCTGGTACCGAGCTGATCTACTGCAATGGCAATATCATTTGTTATTTTTAAAAAGGGAATAGTACCGCCTGCCGCATTTTTATGCCCGTCTATAAATGAACCCATGGAACGAACCTGGGTCCAGTCCCAACCTATGCCTCCACCAAACTTGGAAAGCATAGCCATCTCTTTGTATGTATCAAAAATACCTTCGATATTGTCAGGAGTTGAGCCGATATAGCATGAGCTTAACTGGTGTCTTGGTGTTCTTGCATTGGAGAGTGTCGGAGTGGCAAGCATAACCTCAAATTTACTGATCATATCGTAAAACTTAATTGCCCACTCTTGACGGTTTTCTTCCCGTTGTGCCAAAAACATTGCTATTGCCATAAACATATGCTGTGGAAGTTCTATGGGGTTTGCATCTCTGTCTTTTATGAGATATCTGTCATAGAGTGTTTTTATGCCAAGGTAGTTAAACTGCAAATCTCTTTCAGGTTTGATATGTTTTTCGAGTTCATCAAGATCGTACATCTCTTTTAAACCCAAAAGTATGCGTCCCTCTTTTTCCCCTTTTTCAAAGTATTTTTCAAGTTTGCAGTATCCTGTAAATCCGTTCACCTGATGGTAAAGATTAAAAAGAAACAGACGCGAAGCGACAAAAGTCCAGTTGGGTGCATCTATGTCGATTTTGTCAACTGCAGTTTTTATAAGTGTTTCTTGTATCTCTTTTGATGTGATACCATCACGAAAGTGAATCTGTGCATCCACTTCGAGTTCACTTTGACTGACATTGGCCAAACCTTTCACTGCCGCAGATGTATATTTTTGGATTTTGGATATGTCAAGAGGTTCTGTTCGTCCGTTTCTTTTTATAACTGTTATCATTATAGCTTTTCTCCAATCAAATATATAACTGCAATAATTATAGCTCCTGCAGTTACATTTATATTAACATTTTGTATATTGATTTTCATAAGAAACCTTTATATTTGAATAAAAGTATCTTACCATCAAATGTATTATTAAAAGATGAAATCTACCTAAAAACTCTATTAAATATTTTGTCTACATTTTTTGTATAGTAATCATAATTAAAACATTCTCTGATGACTTCTTCGCTGAGCGAATTTCTTAACTCCTCATCCGCAAGCAAATGGTTCAGGTAGAGGCTCTCTCCCTTTTCATTTACAGTAGGTTTTCCCTGCTGGATCTCTTCCCATACCTTCATGGCATTTCTTTGCACAATTCTGTAGGCATCTTCACGGCTGACACCTTGAAGCGGAAGTTCAAGTAAAACACGCTGTGAAAACACAAGTCCACCTGTTAGGTTAAGGTTTTTCATCATATTTTCCGGGTAAACAGTTAGGTTTGCTATAACATTATTCATACGGTGAAGCATAAAGTCACTTGTTATAAATGCGTCAGGCAACCAAAAACGCTCAGTTGATGAGTGAGAGATGTCACGCTCATGCCAGAGTGCTACATTTTCCATAGCAGGATTTGCATATGCGCGAATCATTCGTGCAAGGCCTGTTATATTTTCTGTAAGAATCGGGTTACGCTTATGAGGCATTGCGGAAGATCCTTTTTGTCCTTTTGCAAAATACTCTTCACATTCATAGACTTCTGTTCTTTGCCAGTGACGAACCTGAACAGCAAATTTTTCTATAGAACTTGCCATCAATGCCAATGCAGTTGCCAGTCTCGCATAACGGTCACGTTGTATAACCTGGTTTGAAACTGGAGCAGGTTTTAATCCTAACTCTTCACATGTATACTCTTCAAGTTCTAGCGGTGCATGTGCAAAATTCCCCATAGCTCCACTAACTTGACCAACTGCTATAACATCCATAGTCTGTTCAAGGTTTTCTAAATGACGTGCCATTTCATCATACCAAACAGCTAACACAAGACCAAATGTTA
>JALSKR010000127.1 GCA_026988735.1 Sulfurimonas sp. | reverse complement strand
TATTCTTAATATATTGCACCTTAATGGTGCTAAATCTATTCAAGAACAACTCATCAACAATAGATGGGATTTAGATGACTCTATTGCTCAACTCTTGAAATTTAGTTTTTAGTGGATTGGGGTGCTTGTATCCGAACTTGCTACGGAAAAAAGAAAAATATATTCAATTATATGATAAAATAGAAAATCAAGAACAAGGAGGCTGAAATGTCAATACTGAATCTTAACAATATGACGACATCGCAAAAGTTTATGGCAATGGAAGAGCTCTGGGAAGATATGAGCAAAAACATAAATGATGAATCTTTGACACCTCAGTGGCACAAAGCTGTCTTACATGAAAGAGAAAAGCAAATTGCAAGTGGTGAAGCAATATTTGAGAACTTTGATGATGTCAAACAAGCATTATTAAAAAAATTCTCATAAATGAATATACAAATATTAACTCCTGCGAAGATTGATATTTCTAATGGTGCAGACTTTTATGAGTGTCAATTACCTGGATTAGGAAAGTATTTTTTAAATACAATCTTTTCAGATATAGAATCATTACGAATATACTGTGGGGTTCATATCAAAATTGAAAATTACTATCGCCTTTTATCAAAGCGATTTCCATATGCAATTTATTATAAATATGATAACGAAATAGTGTATATTTATGCAGTTTTGGACACTAGAAGCAATCCCTCTTACATCAATGAACGACTTTCTTAAATGATTTACAAAGAGCATATTTTGATAAAAAAGGAAAAGTCCCAGAAAAAGCTTTTAAGTAGGCTGCAAATTATAAGTTTTTTGGTGGATTTGTATGTATGATGTAGCTGTTATTGGGGCTGGTATAAATGGTTGCAGCGTGGCGTATGAATTCATTCAAGAAGGCAAGCGTGTCATTCTTTTTGACAAAGAGGGCATTGCAAGCGGTGGAAGTGGTGCGGCGGGTGCTTTTATATCTCCCAAGTTTTCCAAGGCAGGAGAGCTTAAAGAACTGCTCCATGAAGCCTTTGTCTACTCTTATGATTTTTATGATAAAAATTTCCCTTTATGCTTTACAAAAGCACCACTCGTTCATATTGGCAAAGATGAAGCAGATGATGAAGCCTTGCATGTATATAAACAAAAGACAGCGTTGAAGCTCAAAAAAGTGCCGACTAATTTAGAAAAACAGTTAAGCCAGGAAGCAAAAAAAAGAGAAAATATTTGTCTTGAGGCGGGAGTTGTTGATGCCCAGCGAGTATGCAATGATATGTCCTGTGGCGCTAAATTTGTAAAAGAAAAAGTGGATACACTTGTCTATAATGATGATTATTGGGTTATAAATGAAACATACAGTGCCAAAAATATTGTTTTGGCAACAGGTGCTTATGATATGCTGATAAAAGAGCCTTACATTCAGCTTCGTGGAGTCTGGGGACATCGTATAGATATAACAACAGCAACACAAAATCCCTGTTCCGTTCATCAGTATGTCTCTATTTCTCCATCCAATGATGGCAAACTTGCTATCGGTGCGACGCATAATGTCCATTATCATCCAGAAAAAAATAAAGAACCTTATGACATAGAGCAGGGCAGAGCTGAGCTCTTAGAAAAAGCTGCAAAAACGATGCAACTTGAAAATGTAGAAGTTCTCAAAGATTATACAGGATTGCGTTCTGGTTCTTTTGATTATCTGCCAATGATCGGTTCTTTGGTACTCTCGAATGAAACACTGCTTACATGTAAAGGCTCTTTACATGTAAAGAAGCCTGATTTTTCCAAGTATGTCTATTATCCGAATCTTACGATGATAAACGGAAGCGGCGGATACGGGTTTGTTTTGGCACCCTATCTGGCAAAAATACTGACAGAACATATTTTGCATGGGGAAAAAATAAGTGAGCGAATCATCCCGGCACGTTTTTTTGCGCGCTGGGCAAAGAAGCTCTAAAGGTTTTTTATATTTTTACGCGTTGCGGGGGTATTGTTTTAAAAATTTCTTTTACGGCATTGGCTCTGATTTCTCGTGCTTTTCCGCCTGCAAACGGTGAAAGGTAGTAGGCTCTTTCTATACATTCATCCGGGTCATAATTATTGTCATACATAAAAACTACATTTTTATCGAGCTTGTTTACATGTAAAGAGAGTGCTCTTGCGTAGGCAATGATTGCTTTATGGTGTCTGTCGTATTTGTTTCCCATACCAAAGAAGACAAATTTGCCGCTGAGCCGGATGTTTGGTATATCTGTATAATTTAACTGTTTGTCATAGCGTGTGAGCTGTGTAGATGTGATTTTGTCCAAATCGGCATCAAACTCTTCCAAAATAGGTGTCGGCTCAATGTTTTCTCTGTTGTAATTGAACAAATATCTTATTTGAATCAGTTTACCTTTATAGTGTTCTTTGAAACCTGCATTTAAAATGTAATCTTTTGGGCTTTCATTTAAAGCAACAAACTCATCATACTTGTCAAAGCCGTCCTCTTGTAAAAAACGGCTCATTTTATAGCCGACAGGGCTGACTTCTGGGTTATATAAAAAAACAGTTCCGGCTACAGTTTTTCGTTTTTTCTTGAGCATATTTTCTAAATCATCAACGGTGATTTTTTCATCTTCATTTTCATTTATGTACATATACTGCTCAACCAGATAGTCCATATCAAAGTTTGTAGAAAATTTTCCAAATACTTGCATTGTTTGTCCTGCTAGATTGTAATTAAATTAAGAAATGTCTCGGAAGCAAGATTATACCTTGCATTTAGTCTTTAAAGACACACAGCCCAGACTAAAGTCTGGGTTCCGAGATTTACTATGATTATTTTGAGAATTATACTACAATTCTTGCTATGATTTATATAGCTTTTTTAATTTTCACTTTTTTAATCCTGTTATTTGCTTTTTATCAGTGGCAGTATTTTATGATTTTTCGGCCTACTTACATTAAAGAGAGGCGTTTGTGCCAAAATTGTTCCATGCTTGGAGTGAAAACCGATGACGGTGTAGAGCTTGAAGGTGCAATATATGAGCCTCTCAACCCAAAAAGTACGTTGCTCCTGTTCGTCGGTCGCAGTCATGATGCAGTAGCACTTTTAAACAGGCTCTCTCAGATTTACCCAAAGTCACGAGTTATTACATTTAACTATCGTGGTTATGGAAAAAGTGCTGGTGTGTCAAATGAGAAAAATATTTTGCAAGACGGCCTCAAAATCGCAGAGTTGGTACAGAAAAATTATGGTGATTTTTATCTTTTAGGCTACTCTTTGGGTTCGAGTGTTGCTGCGTATGTTGCTTCAAAACAAAAAGTTTCGGCTCTGTTTTTAATAGGTGCATTTGACTCTATCGGACAGCTTTTACGCCATAAATATGCCAAAATCTCCTATATGGCAAAGCTGTTACGGTATAAATTTAAAACAATGAAGTATATGGAACAAGTAGAGGCAGATACCTATCTGTTTGTAAGTCGTGATGATGAGCTTATTCCTTTGCAAAATGCCAGAAATTTAAAAAAACATATCAAAAATCTGGTCCACTATGAAGAGTTTAGCGGACTGTCACATACAGAACTTTTTTGGGATCCGCGTGTTACAAATAAAATCAATGAAGTTATAACATGAGCATAGGTTTTTTTCTGAAAAAATTTGTCACTTTTTTTGTGGAGCCTCTGGGTTTGATTGTAACATTACTGCTAATTGGGCTTTATCTGTTACATGTAAAGAGAGTACGCTTTGCAAAAGTATTTTTTTCTGGTGGTCTGTTTTTACTTCTGCTTTTTTCCTATCCGCCTTTTGCAAACTTCTTGGTGCAAAATTTGGAAAACCAGTATCCGAAATTTGATTATAAAACTAATGTGAAATATATACATGTTCTTGGTAACGGACATAATACCGACCCCTCACAGCCAATCTCTTCACAAATCAGCAGCGCTGGTACAAAAAGGGTCTTAGAAGGCGTGATAATTCATAAACAGATGCCAAATTCGAAGATAATTTTTACAGGATATGCAGGAGAAACAAACACAACAAATGCCGTTATGAATGCAAAACTGGCACATGCACTCGGCATTGATTATAAAGATATGATTATTAACGGTAAGCCGACGGACACAAAAGAAGAAGCACTCTTTACCAAATCACTTGTGGGTGATGAGCCTTTTGTTTTGGTGACATCAGCTACCCACATGCCACGGGCGATGATGCTTTTTACATCCCTTGGTATGCATCCGATTCCTGCTCCGACAAATTATTATAAAAGTGAATTCAGAGGGTATTTGCGCAAACCGGAACCGGTCTATTTTTATATATCAAGTATCGCTATGCATGAGTATTTAGGCATACTTTGGACAAAACTACGAGGATAAATACCAATTCGGAATCTAGGTTTTAACCTAGGCCTTAATCTTCAAAGCCTAAAAGGCGAAGCTAAAGCATCGCTTCCAAAAAGATTGACTAACTTGTAAGTTAAAAAAAGCTTCATGTTTCTTCGGAACCTAGGTTTTAACCTAGGCCTTAGTCTTCAAAGCCTAAAAAGCGAAGCTACAGAAAAAAATTTAGTTTTTTTTAAGTCACGCTTTAGCGTTTGAAAGCATCGCTTCCGAGAAAAGATACATAATTTACAGAAGTTTTTTCATAAGTTCTATATGATAGCTTTCCTGATAATTAATAAAATCAAAGAATTTGGCAAGCTCTTCATCTTTGATGGCATCACTTAACTCTTTACACATGACTTTTGCCGCTTCTTCTTCAGCGATGCCGTCTTTTACAAACTGTTCTAAATCTTTTACGATGTAGGTCATTTGGTGTAACT
The DNA here is from genome assembly GCA_026988735.1 of Sulfurimonas sp. Taxonomy (GTDB): domain Bacteria; phylum Campylobacterota; class Campylobacteria; order Campylobacterales; family Sulfurimonadaceae; genus Sulfurimonas. Next base: position 10,971 of record JALSKR010000127.1, on the reverse strand, counting down.
CTCTTGGAAGTGCCAATATACCAAGCTTTGCCATCATATTTCCAAATGATTTGAGATGAAAGTGTGACTCGTCAATCAGGTCTTGAAAAACATTAAAATGCAGCACATTTTTCGTTCTTGCCTGCATATAGGCATAGACCAAAATAAGCTCATACTCTTTGTATGACTCTTCAAACAAAAAGAGTGTCAGCGCATCAATCTGTTCTTGTGCAAGGTTTTTATCTTCGAATTTTCTTTGCATATTAAAGGCAGTAACTTCTTTGTCATTGTTTTTATCTTTTAGAATTTGAGAAAGATACTCCAACAGATAGGCATCATCAGTTTTGATACGCTCGCCTAAAATATTTTGCGGATAAAATGCCTGTGTCTCTTCGGTTTGCTCTTTGAGAGCTGTAATGATTTCAAATACACTGTTGCGCTTATACAGAAGCATCTCTCTGTCATAATTGTAATCCTCGCCATTTTCCAAAGCCGCTTCTCCCAGCCACTTCATATGCCGGAATGCAATTTGCGAAAAATCATAAAGGGCAGACTTTATACGCTCATCATTTATTGCAAAAGATGCAAAAAGTACAGCCAGCCAGAGTTCATGCTTTTTTTGGTATGTTTTATTCATTTTTATTTTCCTCTTCTTTTTCCTCATCTGTTTGTTCTACTTCACAGCTCTCTTTCATTTTAAAGAGATGCAACTCTTCATCTGCACCGTTTTGTCTGTTTTCATAGTTTTTCAAAGAGGCTAAAAATGCCGTAAATACAATGTCTGCACAGACTTGTTGTTGGGCTGAGAGTTTTCCCAGTTTTTCGTGCATTTTTTCTACGGCACTGTTTGCATACGCTGTGTCATTGCCTTTTATCATCTGTGTAAACATAGAGCCGATGACAACTGTGTCTTGACAGCCGTTTGTTGCAAATTTCACATCTTTTATAATGTCACCGTCAAGTTTTGTATAAAATATGACATACTCTTTTGTTTTTTCATCAAGAGCGACACCAACACCGTCTGCATCATCAAGTTTTCCGTAATTTTTCGGATTCATTAAGTGTTCAAGTACTTCAGGGTTGAGACCTTCTGGCATTTTTACATTTTCAAACATTATCATTCTCTTTCAAAATATTTATAATTTATATAAGTGTAGCAAGAAAAGGATAAATTTATTCTTCAAATTCTAAAGCCCTTAACAATGACCTAATATGAAAGTGTTAAAATAGGGAATCTTTTTTATAAGGGTTTGACAAAAATGATACAAAAAGTAGTTTTAGGTTCTTTTTTGGCTCTTTCGCTGCATGCGATGAGTCTTGAACAAACAGTAAATGAGGCATTACAGCATAATAATGCACTCAAACAGGTTTTTTTAGACAAGGAAGCTGCAAATGATGCAAAGCGCGTCAAAAAAGCACAAAACCTTGGTCGCTTTGATGTCACACTTAATTATGATCATTATAATAATGCACGGACACTTGTTCCATTGACGCCAATGCAGATAGTTTCTTCACCGACAGGTGCCTATGAAATGCCGACAACAAATGACCTGATATCTACGGGTATAGTTTATAATGTGACTCTTTTTGATGGCTTTGCAAAACAAAATAGTTATAAGATATCTGATTTGGCACATAAGAACACCCTTTTTAAAGTAAAGCTTGCAAAAGCAGAACTGATTTATAATGTAGAGAGCATTTATCTCTCTCTCTTATCCTTGCAAGAACAGTTAGCGGCACAAAAGAAATTTGTAAAGGCAAAAAAAAGACTTTACATGTATATAGAAGAAGCATACAAACTTGGAGGAAAATCAAAACTTGATTTGCTTGAGGCAAAAAATGCTTATGTAGAAGCAGTTGCAAACAGAACGAAGATACAATCAAATATTGACATTTTAAAAGCATCACTTGCGCAGATAATCGCTTCAGAAAAGTTTGATAAAGCAGAAGCGATAACAGTATCTTTTGATGCTGCCAAAGAAAACAGCGTTGATTTGAAGAGTTTAAACAGAATGAAAATTGCTACGCTCAAAAGTGAAATTGCAAAAAAAAGAGTGCGTAGTGCAGAAGCAAAATATTACCCAAAAGTAGATTTCAGTGCGTACTACGGCTACAGTATGGGACCCAATGCAACAACAAATACATATGCACAGACAGGTGTGACATATATAAACAAGAATGATTTTAACAGTGAGAATGTATGGCAGGTCGGATTGCATTTGCAATGGAATTTATATGATTTTGGAGTAAAAAAGGCAAATTTGGCAAAAGAAAAGATTGCTTTGATGCAATCTACAATAGAAAAAAGTGTAACTACTTTGGAGTTAGAAAAAAATCTAAAAATTGCCAACAGTAAAATAACTATCGCGCAGTCTGACTATACATCTTTAAAAAGTCAATACGAACTTTTGCAGGAGATAGAAAAAGCCCAGCTTGTTAAGTATGAAAACAATGCCTTGTCTCTTGTGGACTTATTGGATACACAGGCAAAAAAAGAGGTAAAGCATGCACAAATGATAGAAGCAAAGTACGGATACCAAAAAGCAAAATATTATAAAGAGTATCTTTTAGAAAAGGGAGTGAAATAGATGAAGAAAATTGTATTGATTATTACAGGTATAGTTGTTATAGTGGGAGCAGGACTTTTTTTGAAAAAGCAAAAAGAGCATGTAGCTGCTCTGCCTCTTGCAAAAGAGTACACAAAAAGTGTAGAGACTGTTATGCCACAGGTACGCAATGTGACACAAAAAAGAGAGTTTTTAGCAGAACTCTTTTCGTCAAAACAGGCAAATATTGCTTCAAAGTTTCCGGCAAGAATCAAAAAAATATATGTGCATGAAAATGACAGAGTAAGAAAAGGAGAACGCCTTGTTGCACTTGATGACAAAGATATTTTGGCAAATCTTGCCTCTTTGCAGTCGCAAAAAAAAGCACTGCTTCTTGATAGAAACAATGCTAAAGATGTATTGCAAAGAAATCAAAAACTTTATGCCATAGAAGCACTCTCAAAAGAACTTCTTGATGCTTCAAGAGCAAAATATGAAACAAAACGCTCTGCTTTAAAAACTTTAGAAGCAAAGATAACGCAAACAGAGGTTCAGCTTAATTATTTGAATCTTGTAGCACCATTTAGTGGTGTTGTTGGATCGAAGTTACTTGATGAGGGTTCTCTTGCTCCTGTTGGCAAGCCTATTATTACACTCAATACAGAGAAGCAAAAACTTCTTTTCTCTTTTTCTCAAAATGAGATGCCTGTAGTTGCAGGGCAAAAAGTCTATCTGCAAAAAAAGCTTGTCGGAGAGGTGCGTAAAATATATGATGATGCGAAAAACTCTCTGCTTGTCGCAGAAGTAGCACTCAATAAGCCTGTAAATTTTGCCAATAAATCACTTGTGCATATTGCTGTTGCTGTAGCAAGCGTAGATGCTTGCAGTGTTCCTCTCAATGCACTTTTACATACACAAGAGGGTATTTTTGTGATGCAATACAAAGAAAAAAGATTTTCAAAGCTTGGGGTAGATGTAGTTTTGCAAAACAGTGAGTATGCAGCAATATCTCCATGTCCAAAATATGATGTTGCTATTGGTTCTGAAGCAAAACTTTCTGTACTTCAGGCATATAAAAAGATTCTAATAAGCAAGGCAGAGACGAATGAAAAATAGTTTTTCCATAGTAGATTTTTTACTCTCAAGACCCTATTTTATTATCTCGTTTTTGGCACTCTTTTTATTTTTGGGCCTTGTCGGATACAACAAAATCGACAGAAAACTCTTTCCTGATTCAAACTATCCTACTGTAGCAGTTGTAATTGTCGAACCTGGTGAATCTGCCAAAGGATTGGCATCGAATGTTTCAATTCCTGTTGAAGAGGAGTTGTATACTCTTGATAAAATACGCAGAGTCTATTCGACAACTATTGATGAAGTAAGTGTTATCTCCGCTGAGTTTGAATATACAAAAGATATTGACAGTGCAACAAGTGATGTATCAAATGCTCTTGATAAGATCAAGGCAAAATTGCCTGCATCAATCCTCAATCCGCAAATTATTAAAATAACAGCAGCCACTGCACCGATAGTGACTTATGCAGTCAGTGCAAAAGAGGGAAATATCTCCTTGGAGGATATCAGACAAATTGCACAGACAAAATTAAAACATCGCTTGATTAAACTCCAGGGCGTTGCCAATGTTGATATTTTCGGTGGCTATGAAAAAGAGATAGAGGTCATTGTCGATAAAGAAAAGCTTGAAAAGTACAATCTTGATATAGCCTTGGTTGTAGCCAAACTGCGGGCAAATGATGATGATTTTGCCATTGGTTTTATTACAGGAAAAGACAAAAGATACCTTTTAAGAGCGCAGGGAAAGCGTAAAAGTATAGCTGAATTAAAAAGACTCAGTATAACAAAAGATATAGAGCTTCAAGATATAGCAAAAGTCTATTTTGGACATTATGACAACAGTGCAGAGTATTACGGTAACTCAAAAAATGCTATCGCCATAGCCATACAAAGAGCCGGTAATGCTGATGTGATACGAACAATAGAGCGTGTCGAAAAAGAGATAGCAAAGCTTAAAAATGAGTATAAAAATCTCTCTTTTGTAGTTACAGATACACAAAAAGATACAATAGTCCAAAGTACAAACAATATGTTTGAATCTCTACGAGATGCTATTATTATGTCTACGCTTGTTGTCTTTTTCTTTTTGGCATCTTTTCGACAGGTATTAGTTGTTTTAGTTACCATTCCGCTCGTTTATGCAAGTACTATAGCACTGATGTGGATTTTTGGTATAGAGTTTAATGTTGTGACACTTACGGCTATTATATTGGCACTTGGTCTACTCCTTGATGATGCGGTTGTTGTAATGGAAAATATAGAGAGGCACTACAGAGAGCTTCATGATGAAATACACAAAGCCGTTTATAATGGAACAAAAGAGATTATGTTTGCAGATTTAAGCGGAACAATAACGACAATGATAGCACTCTCCCCGATGCTTTTTGTCGGTGGATATCCGCAAACAATTTTTCAACCACTCGTTGCAACACTGCTGTTGGCACTTGCAGCTTCGTATGCTATTTCTATAACTGCGGTACCTTTGCTCTCGCTGAAAATTCTTACCATTAAGCATCCTTTTGTTTTAAAAAGTGAAGCATTTTTTGAAAAAATCACAGGAGGATTCAGCAGTGCGATAGCCGACTTTTTTGTAAGTGCCGTCTCTTTGGGGGCGAAAAAAAAGAGTGTTGCCTTGGCATATACAGCGGTACTCCTTTTCTTGTTTTTTACAAGCGTAAAAGGTGTTATGCCGACAGTAGGACAGGAGCTTATGCCTCCAATGGATACAGGAGGAGTGAGAATCAGCATTACAGTTGATCCAAACCTACCGATAGAAGCGAGTAGAAAAGTTGTGCAAGAAGCAAATAAAATCATCACAAAGCAAGGTGATCTTTTATACCTCTCAAGTGCTATTGGAAGTGAAGCCGGAGTTATGAGTATAGGGAGTGGAAGTGGAATCGATCACATTGCTATTTCTGCAACCTATGTGGATAGATATAAAAGAAAAGAGACTATTTGGCAGATAGAACGAAGACTGCGAAAAGAACTCAATAAAATAAAAAATGTAAACAGTGTGGATGTTGTTGATTATGGGGCAACAGCTATCGCAAGTCTTCGTGCAAATATTGATGTAACACTCTACAGTGATGATTTGACGAAACTACAAAAAGCGGGGGATATCGTTGCTGATGCTATGCACAAGACAGGTGGTGTTGTCAGTGTTTCTCGAACATGGCTTGGGGATAAAAGAGTTTATGAGTTTAGTATTGATGAAAAAAAATCTGCCTATTATGGACTCAATAATCAAGATATAGCAAAACAACTGCAACTCTTTGTGCGTGGTGCAAAAAGTGCCTCTTTTTATCTGCAAAACAGTTCTGACTTTGGTATAAGAGTATGGGTTGATGAACAAAAAAGAGATAGTATTGAAGATATTCAAAACTACCTTTTAGTTACAAAAAGAGGAAAAATTCCTGTGCGTGATATTGTAAAAATAACGATGGTAGAGGAACCAACACTTATAACAAGAGAAGGTTTACAGTATACGCTTAATATCTACGGCTTTCGCGAAAAAGCGGCAATCTCTCATATTATGGCGAATTTTGACAAAGCATTTGCAGGAAAAGTTTTACCAGATGGTGTGACAATGGAGCAGACAGGAGATATAAAACAGTTTAAAAATTCTGCTTCAAGAATGGTAGGTGCTATTGGTTTTGCAGTCATTTTGATTCTTTTTACACTTATTGCTATGTTTAACTCTGTAAAAATTTCCATGATGATAGTTTTTTCTATTCCACTGACTATTATAGGTGCTTCTTGGATGATACTTTTGATGCATTACCATACATCTATGCCTGCTATGATGGGATTTATTCTCTTAAGTGGTATTATTGTTAATAATGCTATTCTTTTAATTCATTTTGCATTGGAAAAGATGAAAGAGGGCTACAGCACTTTTGAAGCGATGACAGAGAGCATAAAAATACGTACACGACCTGTGTTGATGACAGCTTTTGCTACTTCTGCCGGTATGCTGCCTGTTGCTCTTGGTTCGGCTATCGGGTTAGAGCGTTTGGCACCGCTTGGTACGGTGGCTATCGGTGGTTTGATTGTAGGGACATTTTTAACCCTTCTGTTTATCCCGCTTGTATTTATATGGAGTGTGAAAGAAAAAGAGGCTTAATAAATGATTTTTGCCAGATAAAGCCCATTTGGAGGAGCAGGTTTTATCTTATAGCTATGTGTAGCCTTGAGTTGTTCTTGTATTTGTTTCTTGTTTAATGTTAAAAGTGCACCGACCATGAGGCGAATTTGGCTGCGTAAAAATCCGTTGGCTTGAAAATTGAGCACAATGTAATTTTTATGTTGGTAGGCAAAGGCTTTGTATATTTCTCTTGTGGTTGATGTTACATCACTGCCTGTTTTCATAAACTGTTTGAAGTCATGTTCTCCGAGAAAAAGTTTTATGTTTTTTTGTATCTTATCAAAATCCACATCTTCTATAAAAGTAACAAAATCACTTTCAAAAGGATTTTTCTGTGTTGTTTTGATGATGTAACGGTAGCTTCTTTTTTTTGCACTGTATCGTGCATGAAAATCATCCTTTACATGTATGATTCTCTTTACATGTAAAGCGTTACACAGCATTTTATTGAGGACTTTTTTGAGTTTTTCTATATCACTCCAGTAGGGCGGTAAATCTATGTGACAGACCTGCATTGTGGCATGAACGCCTTTGTCTGTTCTCCCGCTTGCAACTACCTTTTGCTTAATTCCCAGTTTTTCTAAGACATTTTCAAGTTCACCCAGCACTGTGTTTTTTGTCTCTTTTTGTGTTTGTGAGCCAAAAAAATGGGTGCCGTTATAGGCTAAGTGCAGTGCTACCCTCATGGATTAAAACTTATTGACAATGGTTTTTCTGTAGATGGCATATGTTATTATCAGCCATGAAAGAGCAACAACAGCAATAGTATAGTATTGGAACATTTTTTCCAAACCTATCGTCATACCATAAAATAAAACTATGCTTACAAAAAGATATAAATAGACTTTAGACTTTTGATGTCTGACCTGGACTATACCGATGCTCGCTATCAAAAAAAGTGTTATCATCGGAAAGAGACTCAGCAGGGTATCTTTAATGAGTACATGTTTTTTTCTGCCGGCATTCTCTTTGGAAAGCCAGTACTGCAAGGGTTGTTTATAGCTTGTCAAATCTGCTTTAAGTGTGTCATTGATAAGCATTGTTTGGAAGTTTATCTGGGAAAATTTTTCTTTGGAGTAGCTGTAACCCTCTCCATCCATTAACTGAAGACGTAAAATTCCCGAATCATTGATAACTTTGGCTCTTTTTGCAGCGATCAGTATCTCTTCTTCCTGCTTTTTGTTAAACAAAAAAACTTTTGAAAAGGTACCGTCTTCATTTTTTGCTCCGATGTACAAAAGCCAGTCCCCGAAACTGTTTCCAAATTCACTTGCCGCAAGGTTAAATTTTGCTTCACTCTTCTTATAAGAGAGAAAGTTCTTCGACAAAGTAGTTGTATGGGGAGCAACAACCAAGAAGTTAAATGCCAGCAGTATACTCAAAATAAAAGCAGGTTTTAAAAAGGTTCTAATAATAAAACCGGGTTCAATTCCAAGTGCAAATATAACAATAATTTCATTGTCATTTGAGAGTTTGAACAAAGAAAGTGTTGCTGCTACAAAAAATGTAATAGGCAGCGTATAAAAAAGAATTTCAGGCAGTATGAAAAGATAGAGTTTGCCCATTTCCCAGACAGTCAGTTGAATAACAGCCGTATAGGTTGAGAGTTTAATTAAAAATATTACTGATGCTATGACAAACAAGGGCAAAAATATGGACATAAAAAGAGCAGAGAAGTTGCTCAGTATGTATTTTTTTAATCTCTGCATTAGTAGTTTGCCTCGATGTACCTGAGTATTTGCGAGTCATACACATAAACTATAAAAGTTGCAAGTGCTAAAAAAGGTACAAAAGGGACGCGTTGTTCCTCTTTTGATTTGTTAAGAAGCAAAAGCATGATTGGCAAAGCCAAGAGGGCTGAGAGAAAAATGGCAACAAGCCCGAGTTTGACTCCCAAAAGTGCTCCCATAGTAGCCGCAACCATAATGTCACCTTCTCCCATCGCTTCTATAAAAGGTGTTCTGTCATAATGTTTGTTCCAGGATGTTTTCGTCTTTAGTCCGGCTCTAAATACTGAGGATGTCAGATAATAAGAGAGGGTAAAACGAAGGAGTGTAAAACCACCGGCAAAAAGCAGAGCATTTTCCAGATTTGTGAAAAAACCATTTATATTCCATGCTCCGATGACTGCAAAGAAAATTGCCAGTAAGTTTAGTGAATCAGGTACCATTTTGTATCTTAAGTCAATTACTGAGAGTGCCAATAGCATTAAAAAACTTAATGCTATAAAAAATGCCGGCAGTTCCAGACCGAATTTATTGGCAAGAATCACGAAAATAAAACCTGAGAGAAGTTCTATAAGCGGGTATTGCAAAGAAATTTTTGTTTTGCAGTAGGCACATTTCCCACCTAAAAAAATCCATGAAAAAAGCGGAATATTATGCCAAGGTTTGAGTTTCTCATTACATGTAGGGCAGTGTGAAGCATCAAAAACAACGCTTTCTCCCTTTGGTATGCGTAAAATTACGACATTTAAAAATGAGCCAAAAAGTATTCCCAGTATAAAAGCTATGCCAAGTTCCATCATTTGAGACCACCAAATCGTCTTTCAATTTTTGTAAATTTTTGCAGAATTTTTTCTAACTCTTTAGATGTAAAGTCCGGCCAGAGTGTGTCTGTAAAGAAGAGTTCCGCATAAGCTGACTGCCAGAGTAAAAAGTTTGAAAGCCGCTTGTCTCCGCCTGTACGAATAAGTATATCCACATCTACTTTGCAGTCAAGTGCATTGCTCAGCATCTCTAATGTGATGTTTTCATCCTGTTTTTTCAAAGAGTTTACCGCACGAAGAATTTCATCCTGCGCGCCGTAGTTTAGAGCAAGACTCTGCACCAGACCGTCACAGTGTGCCGTTTTTTCTTCTACCATCTGTATGGTTTTTTGCAGTGATTTTGAAAAAGCGCGAATATCACCGATAGCCTCAAATTTGACATTGTTTTTCAAGTAGGATGGCAGCTCTTCTTTGAGATATTTTTCTAAAAGCTTCATTAAAAACTCCACTTCAAGACGCGGTCTTTTCCAGTTTTCTGTTGAAAAAGCGTAGAGTGTCAGGCGTTCTATATCTTCATTATTGGAGCAGTAGGTTGTAATTGCTTTGACCACTTTTGCACCTGCTTCATGGCCTTTGACTCTTTTTTTATCCTGTTGTTCTGCCCATCGTCCATTCCCGTCCATTATGATGGCTATATGTCTGGCTTTGTTCATCATCTATTCTTGTAACTCTTTGGCATCGTTTAATATTTCAAATGAAACATGCAGTTTGTCCGCTTTAGGTATATGCACATCTTTTTGGGGTGTTATAAATTCTATTTCATTTTCACTGCTGCCAAAACTTGAAGCATCATGTAAAATATTGAGACAAACGGCGTCAAGCTCTTTTTCTTTTAACATTTTTTTGGCATTTTCCTCAGCTTTTTCTTTGTCCATTTCTGCCTTGAAACCTACGACCGTAATGCCTTCTTTGTCAATTGAACTTAATATGTCAATATTTTTCTTGAGACTGAGCATCCATTTTTCACCCAAATCTTCTTTTTTCAGTTTGGCATTTTGAGGAAACTCCGGCACATAGTCACTGACAGCTGCCGCCATGAAAAGATAAGGCTTCTTCTGAATGAGATGAATGTGCTCGTCGCGTATGAGCGTAGCTTTTGATAGCTTGCCTTTTTTTGCAATGCGAATAGAATCTACGAGATACTCAAACATCTCTTGCGAATCTTCTACTTCAATTTTGTGCATATCTGTCGGCAAATTAGCATCAAATTTTGTGGCGATGAGATTGACATCTGCTCCTTTTAAATAGAGCGCCGTTGCCAATGCCGACGCCATTTTTCCGCTTGAAAAGTTTGAGATGTAGCGAACTTCATCTATCTTCTCTATCGTGCCGCCACCGGTTACTATCACTCGTCTGTGCTCCCAAAACTCTTCTTTTAACAGTTCTCTTGATGTTTGGTAAAATATGTCCAGAGGTTCTGCCATCGCTCCGTCACCGACCGTTTTACACGCAAGCTCTTTTGTCTGCGTTTGTAAAATAGTATAGTTAGCAATGCCTAGCATCTTTAAATTTGCCTGTGTTATAGGGTTTTGGAGCATGTTTGTGTTAGCAGATGGGGCTAAAATTTTCATACCGCTAAAAGCCAGGGCACATTGCAGCAACATTGTATCTGCAATGGCATTGGCAAGTTTTGCGATAGTGTTTGCAGTAGCGGGAGCTATGACCATAATATCTGCCCA
>JALSKR010000126.1 GCA_026988735.1 Sulfurimonas sp. | reverse complement strand
GAGACAACTTTGCCATTCGTCCTGAAAGTTACTCTTTCAAGTTTACCGATTATAACCACTCTAATCCATCGCAAAAAAGTTTTATCATAGACAATAACGGCAGCACACCAAAAACTGCCAACTTAGCTGCAGGTTACAATTATTTGTTAACTATGAATGCAACCGATCATCTCAACAATACACCGGTTCCCGGGTACACAACAAATAATTTAGATGCCAATATGACATGGCAGGAGTCCACACCACTTGATTGCAATAATGAAAACAACATTACATTAGAACGTCCTTTTGTCAATGGTGTTGCAGAGACTAACACAACATGGAATAATATAGGGAGATACAAACTGCATATCAGTGATACCAAATGGACAGAAGTTGATTCTCTTTATCTGGATCACCATACAGCTCCATATTTTCAAACAGGAGCAGATTGTATACCAGACTCATCTCTAGTCGAAGATGAAAATTCCTCTTTAAAAAATGGTTGCAACATATCTTCGGTACATCATAATAATGACTACTCTCAAGATTTTCAGGATATGTTCATAGTGTACCATCCTTACAAATTTGATCTGAATGCAACTACCGGAGGAACAGCTATCACCCCTACTATCGGATTGCTGTTTACTCCAGTACCAAACACCACACCATATATTTACATGGCAGACATTAACAATACACTCGATGAAAATATGTCGTATCACTTAAACGGAAGCATTACAGCTTTAGGCGAAAATAATGTCACACTGACAAACTTTGTAGACAAGTGTTATGCGCGACCTTTGGATATAAATATTTCAACATCCAACAGAGATTTAAATGATTCAAATGGGAATCATGTTCCCTACAGGATACGTTTCCATGACATCAACTCCAGTGGCAGTGTTGTAACTGCCTTAGATATTAATATTACTGAAACCAACCCTGCACAACAGGCAAATGATATATTAATTCAAACAGTACAAACTGCGACAAAAGGCTATTTTCCGAAAAACCTTAACGGCACTATGCAGACACGATTAAATATGAACTATGTCAGAAAAAAAGATACTACTGTCAACCCGACAACACTCACCTTCATAAAGTATCAGGTTAACTGCACAAATGCGGCTGCTGATTGTACTTTTAATGCCGATTTGCTCAACAACAAAACAACAAAAGGGGTTAAGGATTTAAATTCGACGCTGGCTGTCAGACACTATTACGGGCGCACAAATGCACCAAGAACAACAATAAACGGTTCTGACGGTAATGTTTCTGTATACTATGAAGTATTCTGTAACGGAGCTACATGTAACAAATCATTACTTCAAGACGGGAACAGTTCAACATCAACAGATGACCCGCGCTGGTTTGTCAATACAAAACATACAAATGATGCAGGAACGGCAGCTCAAACAGCTACAGTACAGAAAAACGGGGCAAATGTAAGTATTACAAGAGAAGCCAACGGAAATTATCCTGATTATATCGGGCTGCATTATAACGGCAATAGTGGTTATCCATATAAAGCAACCATGGAAAACAATGCTTCAGGCTGGCTTATCTACAACAAATACGATGCAAACGCGACAACAAATGAGTTTCAAGTTGAGTTTATTAATCCTAACGCTAACTGGGCAGGTATATATGAAACAAATGCCACAACCAATAAAAATGCCTCCGACAAAACAAACAGGAGACTTATGTGGTAAAAAAATCTGCTTTTACACTCATCGAGCTTATTTTTGCCATTGTGGTGATTGCTATTACTGTCATCTCTCTGCCAATGATGAATCAGTCCATTTCTAAAGGAATTAATGCAAATCTTTTACAAGAAGCCATTTTTGCAGCAGCAACAGAACTCAATGAAGCTACAACAGCCCAATGGGATGAAGCATCCATAGATGAAAATGCAAGTACAACTGTCAGTCAAGTCATAAACCTGGACGGCTTGTGTGAAAACAACCAATCAAATGAACGCTACCGATTAAAACCAGGACATATTTTAGAACCTCTTCATAGAAAATGTCTCAATAATTTAAATCAAACAGCACTGCATACCAATACAAATCCGGATATTGATGCAGTTGAAGACAAAGCGCATGGGTACAGAAATATATTTTTAAATTTAACACCTGGGCAAGAAGGTTATAAGCAAGATTTCAATTCTACACTCGTAGTCAGTTACAATCCAATATTTGCCGGAGCAACAAGGACAAATATGAAAAAAATCACTATTACCGTAAAAGATGAAAAAGATAACATTGTCACCTCTCTTTTTACCTATGTCGCAAATATCGGTGGTATTGATTACTACAAAAGGTCCTATTAATGAAAAACCGCTTTGCTTTTACAATGATTGAGTTAGTATTTGTTATTGTCATAATGGGAATTATAGGAAAATTCGGTGTGGAGTTTCTGGCACAGGCATACAACAGTTTTATCTTTTCAAAGATAAACCATGAACTCCAGTCAAACAGTGAAGCAACGGTTGAACTTATAGCAAAACGACTTGAAGGGCGTATCAAAGACTCTGTAATTGCAAGATTGGCAGATAAAAGCTTTGATGCAATAGGAGATGTAAATACTTCAAAAACCTATACCGTATTAGAGTGGGTCGGCAGTGATACAGATGGTTTTCGTGGTCTTTCAGATACAAATACACCCCATCTTCCTAATTGGAGCGGGATAATAGATCTTGATGCAGGCAACAGCAATGTACTGGTATCTCCAGAGACAAATACCACGAAGACAAATACTTTGATTAGTATACTTTCAGGTGGAACTGCAGGCATAAATGACAGTGCCCTCTTTTTTATAGGTGCCAACAGTGATGCAAAAACAGGCTATGGATGGGATACAAATACAACAACCATTGATGCTCAGCGAGGAGCAATGCATCCGGTACAAAGTGTGCCGGGACAACCGAATCAGTTTACTTCATCTACCGGTACAGATTTTAGCGGTGTAGATGTTTATGAATACTATAAACTTGCATGGAGTGCCTATGCTATCGCTATAGAAGACTACAATACAGATACAAATATGGGGAATTTATATTTATACTCTAATTACCGACCATGGCTTGGTGAAACATTTGAAAATGATGGTACAAAAACACTTTTGATGCAAAATGTCAGTACTTTCCGATTTACAGCCATAGGCTCTATTATGAAAATTCAGGTATGTACAAAAACAGACTTGGTAGAGGAGTACTCTTTATGCAAAGAAAAAACAGTATTTTAAAAAAGGGGCGTTCAGGTATTGCTATGATTATGGCGATTAGTGTTATTGTTATCATCGCTACTATTATGGCATTGGCAATAAGTCTCACTTCGCAAACAACAAAACGTACTACAGATACTTACCTGTATGAACAGTCTGTTCTTCTTGCGCACAGTGCAGCAGAGTATGCACTTTTGAGAATCTCTCAAAGCCCTCCCTGCTCTAATTTAGACACAACATTCACACAAGACACTCTTTATAATATTACCATCAATCTGCGTTATATTTATGATTCTAATGCCCCCTGTAATGCGAATGGAGGGACATTATATACGACTGTCACAACACCCGAGCAAAACGGCTCTGTGCTGATGGACATAACTGTAGATATAAATGACACAACAGTTGCTACTGAACCTGTCAGATATTTTAAAAGAACTCTGCAAAAATTATAGATTCGTACTTTTTATTAAACTTTTTAATGGTATAATTTTTTTCCAATAGAATAAAAAAGGATTTAATCATGAATATCAGCATGACAGGAAGAAATGTAGAACTTACTGATGCTTTAAAAGAGCATATTTCAGCTTCTATCGAAACACTAAAAAAATTTAATTTAGATATTATTTCGGTAAATGTTATTGTCTCTACACAGACAAAAAAAGGTAAAGAGCACGCTATAGTTGAATTTGTAATCAATCTTGCACACAAAAACACTATAGTTATTAAACAAAACGATGAGGATGCTTATGCAGCTATAGATCTTGCAACAAACAGAGCACAAAAATCTCTTCGCCGCTTACATGATAAGGTAACTGACCATCAAAAAGTCGGTTTAAATGAAGTTAAAGCTGAAGAAGTTGATGTAAAAGCTGCTGCTGAAGCAATGGAAGATGAAATAATTCCAGTAGAACTTGAACTGTACAAACCACGTGAAGTTGAAGATGTTTTAGAAGACCTTAAAAACAGTGATAAAACATTTGAAATCTTTTTAGACAATGAAAACAAAACACGTGTTCTTTTTAAAATGGGGAACAAAAAATTCGGACTTTATTAGACCTCTTTTTCGGAAGCAAGGTTTCAACCTTGCCTTTTAGGCTTTAAAGACTAAGGCCTAGGCTCCGAGAGAGCTTTTAAATCTTTTTTTACTACTGTAACTATTTCTTCATCTTCTGCAAAATCTACCCATTTAAACTGACTGCCACTTTGTGAAATACCTTTAAGCAAATCACCGCTTTTTCGAAACTTCAAATCCAAATTCGCTATATCAAATCCGCTTTTTGTATGTATGAATTCATCTAAACGATCGGACTTGCTTTTGTTTGTGTATAAAAAACAGTACCCTTTTAAACCGGTACGACTCACCCGTCCTCGAAGCTGATGCAGTGTTGAAAGTCCCAAACGCTCAGCTCCCACTATAACAACAGTACTTAAACGCGGCAGCGATATGCCGACTTCCACAACAGTCGTTGCTATCAAAATATCGCCCTTTTCTCTAAAATCAAGCAATACCTGCTCTTTTTCTTTGT
Organism: Sulfurimonas sp.; assembly: GCA_026988735.1. Taxonomy (GTDB): domain Bacteria; phylum Campylobacterota; class Campylobacteria; order Campylobacterales; family Sulfurimonadaceae; genus Sulfurimonas. The sequence goes on along the minus strand of JALSKR010000126.1, from coordinate 11,033 downwards.
CTTTTCCATGCGTCACATAAACGTTCTCAAAATTTCTTTCCCAGTACCCTCTTGCCTCATCTATACTCTGATATTCAAAAGCTTCACTCTGTTGCACCAAAGGATACACTAACAGTACTTGATTGTTTTTTGCGATTTCACTCTTTACATGTAACAGTAAGGATTGAAAGTCACTTTTATGAATTACTTTGGAATCTATGTCTTTTGTAAATGGTGTTGTTGTAATGAGGCTTACATCTATATGCGCACTCTCTATCATTGCCTGTGTTCTGGGAATTGGTGTAGCAGAAAACTGAATAAAATGCGGTTTTAGTTCTTGATTTGCTACCAGTTTTTCAAGCATATTTCTTTGAGCCGTTCCAAAACGATGCTGTTCATCTACCATAATGAGTGAAGCATCCGGCAACTCTCTATACAAAAGAGCATGTGTTCCTATAATAAAGTCATATTCATCTAAATCTCTCTTCTTCGTTTTATTTGTCACAAGAGCAATTTTTAATTGCGGAAGATATTTTTGTGCCTCTTTAAAGAGCTGATTTGCCAAGATAGTTGTTGGTGCCATAAGCAGTGAACGGTTTGGAATATTCATATATGCTGCTGCAAGTATAACCATAGTTTTGCCACTCCCTACATCTCCTACTACCATGCGTTTTGCAGCTACATCTTTTTTCATATCTACCTGTATATCTTCTATGGCTGCAACCTGCTCGGGCGTTAATGTAAAAGGCAATGTTTTACTCCATGTTTTATACTCTTGTGCATGTGAGGAGAGTGCCTCAAAATAGCGCCTTTTTCCTGAGAGCATTTTCATGTAAGCATAAAGTTCTGCATATTTTAATGCCCAAAGCGTTTTTTCACTTAACTCTTTTGCCTGACAAAGCATATCTGTCGGAAAGTGTAGTTTTAAAAGTTCTTCAACCACATCTTCACGACCAATCTCTTCCATTAAATCTTCTTTCACCAGGCAATTTTTTACAAGCCTTTGCATAACATCATTTCGTAAAACAGTTTTATACTTTGGAACAATGCTCCCTGCCTGTGTAATTTTTTTTGGCATGCTCATGGTACAATGACCCTGTTTACAGTCTATTATTCCGTAATAATAATCACGCTCCCCTACTTTAAACTGATGAAGCATATATGGTTTTGGACGAAAAAGAACCCCTTGAATCGTATAGCCGAGATTATGTGCAAAGAAAGTAATTTGAATAGTGTTAGGGGCTTTGTAGACAGACTCCACAGTAGCATCAATAAGTTGTGGTTTTTGAGCTGACAGTGTCTCGTGAAGTCTATAGTCTTCATAAGAATGAGGGATAAGCAGACTCAATTCAAGAAGAGAATTTATACCAAGCTTTTTAAACTTTACTGCCTCATCCTTTAATAAATTCATAATTCCCTCACATAATTCATTTTAAAAACTATATAGCAAGAAATTATATATTGTCAATATTATTGCAAATTGACATATTTATGGAGATTTATTTCATGTTAAATTTATAAATTATACTGGCATATCCGGAAACCATAGTATTAAATTTATATGTAATATTATTTTGCGTATTTTCAGCTTCAATATCCATAACTCTTAAACCTAATTCCAAATCCATTGATTCTGCTACATGGAAATTTAATCCTAAATCTCCACCATAATAACTATCTGATATCGTTCTTGAAAAATTATTTCTTGTAAAACCGATATTGACTATTCCTGCATTCAAACCAATAAAACAATTAACAGTCGGAGATACATTTATAAGATATTGCAACTCAACACCTAAAGTCGTCATATAATCAAAATTTTTGGAATTATAATAACGGGCACCGGCAAATATTCTATAATTTTCATTTTGTGCACCAACTTTAACTCCGGCACTACCGAGTGTATATGTGCTATTGTTGTATGGAATATTCTGCTCATAACTCAAACTGCTGTATCCACCTTCTATACCAACGAGAGATTGTGTATCATCCGCCATAGCCGCAGATGAAACTAAAGATAATGCCAATATTATTTTTTTTACTTTTTTTCTCATTTTTTTCCTTATTGTTAAAATTCATTTAGCAGTATAAGATTTGTTAAACTAACACTCCCTGCTGAACCTGTAGGCGACGTAAAGTTGATATCTACATATCCTGTTCCCTTATTGTTCCCACATGAAGTTATACTATTATCCATTGAACTACCTGTAACTGTCCAGTTTGCATCATCTGCTGTTACCTGTATATTATATCCAAATCTAGCATTTCTATACCATTCAATTGTATCTGCAATTGAAACTTTTAATCTGACTAGCCCACTGAATCCTTTTGCAAAATTATAACTTTCTCCAACAAGTCCCGCACCTCTAAGAGTGATTTTTCGACCTTCTCCTATTCTCACTGTAGTATTGTTGTCATATTGTTTTCCAACGAGATTTGCCCAGAGAACAACATCTTTTCCAACAAGATAATAGTCGTATTCTACATTTATTCGCATACTTCCCGTACTGTCAATAACATAGTTCCCTGTCTCTTCCGGATAAACATTTGCAACCCACTCTGTTCCAAATTCGCAAGTATCCTGTCTGTAGTTATGCCCTACTGCAAAACCTAATCCTGAAGTCGTATTACCTTCATAAGTATCTCTTAAGTCTAAAATATTGCTACTATTAGTATTAATATCCCATTTTCCAGAAGCATTGTATGTGTATCCATTGCCAAAAGTCACCAAATAATCATTCGTCTGATCCACATTGTCAAATACACTAGCAGTTGCTGTAAAATTATTATTGGTACTACTGATAGTCCCACTCACTTCAGCAGGCTCATAGTAGAGATAGTTTCCTACATTAGAGGCTGCACGCGGGGAACTTTGTACATACCCGACTATTGCACCCATAGACACAGCAGGCTTTGTATTGACAAGATTGTTATATCTGTCTGTTACAGTGATAACCCAGTGTTCAATCATCTTGGCGTCATTCTGTTTTGACTGTGAATCTGTTCCGGCATAGGAAAAACTGATAGCACTCGGAGGTCCGGAAAGCACAACTATATTAAAAACTTTTGTCAATGTTTGTTGGTTATTATTCGAATCACTAAAAACTGTTGTAACTTTCAACGGAAGAATACCAGAAACAGTATTTGTCTTAAGGTTTACAGTAACGTTGTTTTTATTGAAAAACAGTAAACTTGTACCGGAATTTCCTTCTGTAGATTCCAATTGACCCAATATTGGATTAAGCATTTCAATAGTGATAGAGTTAATATTACTATCAGGAATAACAGTGTTACTGTTATCAGTTACAAAAAATGACATCAATTTACTACTGTTTAATCCAATTGTAGCATTTGCATCCGAAAGTGTACTTTTAAGTAAATAACTGTTTAAAACTATTTGATTTGTGTCAGGAACTATTTTTACAGTAAATGTTTTTGGTTCCAAAGGGTTAGCCTCATGATAAAACTTAAAAACTATATCTGAAGTATTTTCGTCCAATCTGCTTGGAGCTGTATATACAAAACTGGCTATGCCATTGGATACAGCAACAGTTGGACTGGCAAATTCACCTATATCACGGCCACTTCTTACATCATCCGGATAAAATATTTTCACACTTCCATCTGGATATGGAGTATTGTCAGCGGATATAACTTTTACTTCTATATTTGCAATTTGGCTATTCGCAGTTACAGTTACACTATCCCTAGGTAAAATAACAGTTGGAACTGCTGGCTTGTAATTAACTGTTAAGCTTGTTGTAACATTTGTATCCTCTTTATATACAAAAGTAAAATTTAAAGAGTTTGTAGCTTTCAAAGGATCCGGTCCAACAAATGTAAATATTGCTTCACCATTAGTTATGACAACTTCATTTTCATTAAATTTACCGCCACTGATATTTTGGTTAACAATCTCATTGGGATATAATACATAAATACTACCTGATTGCAATGGCTGATTATTTTTATCAAAAGCTAAGATTTTAACTTCTTCAGTTTGAGCATTACTGGTAATATTAAGATTATTGTTTTCAACCTTAATTGTAGCTTGTACTGTAGTACTATCAGCTGTAGTAGTATAAGTATCACTATTTGTACCCTGACAACCACTTATTGAAAATATAAGAACTAACGAAGCGATGAAAATCTTGACTATATTCATATTTAATACCTTATTCTAAAATAATATAAATTAATAATAACATTATATTATATTTAATTCAATATAACTTTTTTAATACATTTTTTTTATTGTCAAGTGTAACTTAATGACACATTTCTATCACAAAAATTAAATTATTTTAATTTTTTACTCTTTTATTACGTTCCTCTTCCTGTGCTTTATATAATTCTGCACACCCTTTTGAAAGTTCACGAATTTTTAAAATATAGTTTTGTCTCTCAGTCTGCGAAATTGCTTTTCTTGCATCAAGTACATTAAAAGTGTTTGATGCCATCATACATAAATCATAGGCAGGTAAAGGCAATCCTGCTTCAAGTGTTCGCAAACATTCCGCACTTTTTGCATTAAAATCATCAAAGAGCATTTTTGTATCTGCAACTTCAAAGTTGTATTTTGAAAATTCTAATTCGCTCTCTTTATGCACATCTTTATAAAGTGTTTTACTTCCGTCAGGTGCAACATTCCAAACAATATCAAAAACTGTATCCACACCCTGAAGATACATTGCCAAACGCTCTGTTCCATAAGTAATTTCAACAGCCACAGGATCACATTCAATCCCTCCAACCTGTTGAAAATAAGTAAATTGTGTTACTTCCATTCCATTTAACCATACTTCCCAGCCAAGTCCCCATGCACCAAGTGTCGGAGATTCCCAGTTATCTTCTATAAATCGAATGTCATGTTTAGCTACATCTAAACCAAGGTACTCTAATGACTGTAAATATAACTCTTGAATATTATCCGGTGATGGTTTTATAAGTGCCTGAAACTGATAGTACGAACCAAGTCTGTTTGGGTTTTCCCCATATCTTCCATCCGTAGGACGACGAGAGGGAGCAACATAAGCCGTTGCCCAGGGAGTAGAGTCAAGTGAACGTAAAAATGTAGCAGGGTGAAAAGTTCCCGCTCCTGCAGGAATATCATAAGGCTGTACTATATTACACCCCTGCTTCATCCAAAATTCTTGTAGTTTAAGTAACATTTCACTGAACGTAATCATTTTTTGCCTTCATTTTATTTTTTGATATTATATCTAAAGAGACTTTTTTAGTATTTAAAAATAATTCCAAATTTGATGTACTCGTTATATGCTTTACTTTGCGGTTCCAAATACCCTGTACCTGCATTATCATATACAACATTAGATTCTTCTATTTTTTGATACTGATATGTATATGCAGTATATAAAGAAAATTTTTGCGTTAAAGCATATTCTATAGGCAGCGTAAACTCCATAATATTTGCAGAACCGAGTTTAAAGTCATCACTGATGCCTGTAGCACTCATTCTTGGTCCTAATCCGTATTGATACTCAAATTTCGGGGCAATACTTAAATCATGATATCTATAAGCAAATGAAAAACTTGGTCGAAGAGAAAACCATGTATAGTCTTCTATTTGTTGTGCCGAAAGCTTTCTACGCCAAAATCTGTATCCAACACCTAAAGAGACAGTTGCAGTAAAGAAAGGTCTCTCTTGGTATGTGTGTGCAAAATCTATTTCCATATCATAAATTTGATTTGAAGTTATACTCACCAAACTCCCATATCCAAAGTTGGAGCCAATGTATGCACCTATGTACTTTGTATTTCCACCTACAGCCATGATATTTATCGATACTGTATCAAAATCTTGTGAAGCTTCTGTTTGTTTTATATATTTATATTGAACCTCTGCACCTTTCAAATCTGCAAAACCTGATTCTTCACTATCCAAAAAAACTCCATCTTTGTATTCTCTATAATCCATACTCATACCGACAATATTTACTGCATATTCATAACTTACTTTTGCAAATACTGCTGAACTGACACATAGCATACCTATTATCAATTTTTTTAACATTTTGATTCCTTACACAAGTTTACAAATAATATCACCGACTTCTCTGCCTAAAGAGTTGGCAACCACATTACACTTTACTTTAAGCAAAAAACAGATGTTATCTCTGTGACTCGGACTGAGACATTCATAATTTCCCATACCTTTGCTGATGACCAAATCTGCTTCGTCAAAAAGCTTTTGTGCCTCTTTCGTTGCCCGTTCGTATACAAACCCGGGAGTATTTACACCGCTGTCAACAAGGTGACAGAGTTTGTCAAAACCGGCTTCTTTTGCTTCTTTACATGTAACGTCATTTATAATTGGATTTCCGCGCACCATATAGGTACATGTAAGGTTGGGATAAAGCGCTTGCAGGGTTTCTATAAACAGATAGTCAAAAATATGTTCTCCGACATTATCGCCAAGAACAACAATATTTTTTGCATTTTGTAGTATTTTCTTAAAAGTTTCAAAATCATTATGAGAAAACTCTGTATGAAAAATTTTCTCAAGTTCTTCATGTAAATCAAATTCCACCTGAGCTGCCAAATCTATAACATTTCCTGCTACGGCAATTTTTGTGGCTGTAAGCAGTTTGTCATTACATATAAAGAGTTTTTCTTTTAAAAACGGAACAAATGAACGGGCTTTTTTTGTTGAAAGTTCTTTTACCTCTGCATATAAATCTTCTTTATGCGCAATCTCGGACATTTTTTCATACACATCTGCAGCAATTTCCGGAGGAGTCCTTGAAAAAGAAAAATCCTTGCTCATATCTTCCACAGTAGAGACCAGCTTACTTTTTAACACATCATCAGCACCTATTGCATTGGCTACTTTAATGCTTTGATTTATTATGCAACCGACACATTCATTATCTATGGTCATGCTTTTCCAGTATGTTCGTCTATGGCTTTGTTCCACATCAGTTTGTATTTACGGCGCATAAATTCAACTTCCTGCTGTGAGAGTTTGAGCTGTTCTTGCAGAGTATGAATGGTTTTTCTGTCTTCATCATACAGTTCCTGCAAAGAGGCAAGTGCTTCGCGTAAAAATTCATTTTCCACTCTTACAGCTTCTAATGTTTCATCTTTTGCATCCAAAACTTTTTCATGCAGATTGATAATAGTACCAATAGTTTTTTCAACAAATTCAGGCTGTACAAGCATTTCATGGGTGTTTTTTTTGGCAAGTTCCTCAAGTTTGGCAGGGACAACTGCTTCTGTTGCGCCTTTTGACGGATCAATGTAACGAATTCCATCTTCAATTTTTACACTCAGTTTGCCTCTCTCAATCAAATTTTCAATAGAAGTTATATCCAACCCAGTCAGTTGACTGTATTCCTCATCACTCATCCACTTCATTGCCAAACCTCTCTTTTGTTATAGCTATTTTATAATAGTTTCTATCTCTAAAGAATCCATTTCAACTTTTTTTGCTTTTGCAATACGGTCTTCTTTGAGTTTTATGCTGAGTTCTTCATTGTCAAGTGCCAGTATCTGCATAGCAAGATATGCAGAGTTAATCGCTCCTGCTTTGCCTATGGCAACAGTAGCAACCGGCATTCCAGCCGGCATTTGAACAGTGGAAAGCAGTGCATCTATGCCTGCCAGTGCAGATGCTGACATAGGTACACCTATAATGGGTTTGATGGTTTTTGAGCTAAGAACTCCTGCAAGATGCGCAGCCATTCCAGCGGCAGCGATAAATACCTGTGCACCTTTTTTCTCAGCCTCTTCTATATACTCTTTTGTACGCTCAGGGGAACGGTGTGCCGATGAGATAACCATCTCATAGCTCACGCCAAATGCTTCTAATGTGTCGGAACACGACCGCATTACCTCATAATCACTTTTTGAGCCTATTACTATAGATACAAATTTCATGTTGTTTTACCCTTCTTTTTAATTTTTAAAATCTATCTTATTTCTTTGGTGCTGTATTCATATCTGCACTCGCCGGTATTCTAAAAAATGTGTATGGCGGAAATTTTGTCGGCAGTTCAATGGGGTTAATGTTTCCACTGTGAATCTCTTCCCAAATTTTTCCGTTTTGTGCTTTGAGCTGTTTGAGTTTCATAAAAAACTTCCCGTCTTTTTCATATGTTGTGCCTGTCTCGTTATCAACAATTTCCACTTCACTGCCCAAAGGAAAAACAACTTCCATTTCATCTCCGGGAAATGTTTTGTATTTGCATAAAAAATGTGTTCCCTCGGCATTGACAACACCACTGACCTGGTGTGTGCCAAGCTGCATTGTGAAGTCTAGACTCTGTGTATCATGTCTTTCAAACGGCCGTGAAACAAGATATGCATCCGTATATCCGCGGTTTTGCAAGGAGTTGAGCTCATACTGGTATCGCTCGCTGTCGAGTCTGTCCGCATAATAGTCATCTATCGCCATTCTATAGGCTTTTGCCGTTGTCGCAGCATAGTATGCCGTTTTTGTGCGTCCTTCTATCTTTATGGAATCCACAGCGCCACTGTCTAAAATCTCTTTTATATGGGAAGCCAAATTCAAATCTTTTGAATTCATAATATATGTCCCCACACCTTCATCTTCTTCAAGCTTAAACAGTGTTCCTGTCTCTGGGTTTGCAGCATACATCTCATAAGGAAAACGACAATCATTCGCGCAACTTCCACGATTTGGTACACGCCCACTTTGCAAAGTTGAAATCAAACAACGCCCACTATATGCAAAACACATAGACCCATGCACAAAAACTTCAAGCTCTAACTCTGGTAAAGCTTCTTTAATCTCTTTTAAATCACGCAAAGAAATTTCTCGTGCAGTTATGATACGGGTAGCACCCATTTCATGATAAATTTGTGCATCAAGCACATTCATCACATTTGCCTGCGTTGAAAGATGCAGTGGCATATCCGGCACCAAATCATGACACAGTTTGAGTACACCAGGGGTTGCTACTATAAAAGCATCAGGTCCCAGCTCACCCATTTTTACAATATGTTTTTTGAGTAAATTCAGCTGTGAATTAAAAGGAAATCCGTTTATCGTCGCATAGACTTTTTTTCCGCGTTCATGAGCGTACTTGATACCTGCTTCAAAATCTTCAAAACTAAACTCTTTTCCTGAGCGGATTCTCAGTGAGAAGTGACTGACTCCTCCATATACGGCGTCTGCACCAAAATCAAGTGCAATTTTCAGTTTCTCCAGCGTCCCCGCAGGAGATAACAGTTCTACTTTTTTCTTATTCATTGTTTTGAAAACTGTTCTAAAAGCGCTTCTATATCATCGGTTGAAGCCAGTTCGTTATGAGTATCCCCTACTATATGCGTTGCAGAAGAGACGCGTTTCTCATCATCAATTTTACCTTCAAAAAGTGTGTTCATATACTTGGACAATGCACGCATTACATTTATAACCCGTTCAATTTTTTGTCTGTGAATATCCTGATACTGCATAATATCCATAACACTCATAATGGAATCCCCACTCTCTTGCAAAATCTCAACAACACCATTGATTTCATTTAAAGCTGTTTTATTTTTTTCCAACTGTGTTTGAAACGTTTCTACATCAGGAAATTTTTCAGATAATTTTGTAAACAACTCTATATTTGAATGAAGAATTTCACTCACTGTATTCAGACTTTCCTCTTTATCCATCAAATTGCTGCTGATATTCTCTATAATATCAAAAATTTCACTCGCTTTTTCTTCACTCTCTTTGGTAACATCGTCAAGCTGATGCACCATTTTGTTTTCATCTGTAGCCGGCAAAGGAAGTTCAGATGCTTCAATGCTTGCTGTTATCGGGTCTTTGGAAGACTCATCTTCCTTCTCCTCCGGATTTTCATCATCTTGGGTATGTTCATCCTCTTCAGACATATCATCCATATCCACACCACCGCTCATTAAGGCGTCCAGTTCTTCTTGCGTCATAAACAGTCTCCGTAATTGAATAATTTATTAATTCACACTATAATAGCATAAATTATATAATACGAGAACAAATATGAAAGTAGATTTACATAACCATACACCTCTATGTAACCATGCAGAGGGGAGCATTGATGAGTATATAGAAGCTGCAATACAAAAAAACACTGAAATATTTGGTTTTTCTGACCATGCGCCTATGGATTTTGACCCCAAATACAGAATGGCTTTTTCGGATATGCAACAATATGAAAAAGATATTCAAAATGCAAAGAAAAAGTATGCTGACACAATCACTGTTTTACTTGGGTATGAAGTTGACTATCTTGAGGGGCATATGGACGAAAGAGTACTCAATGCCGATGTTGACTATCTGATTGGATCTGTGCATTTTATAGATGAGTGGGGCTTTGACAACCCGGAGTTTATAGGGCAGTACCAAAATGAAGATATCAATCTAATATGGCAAAAGTATTTCAATGCCGTCGAGGCTATGGCCAACAGCAGGCTGTTCGACATTGTCGGGCATTTGGATCTTATAAAGGTATTTAAATTTATGCCGACGCGAGATATCAAAGAGATAGCAAAAAATGCTTTGCATGCCATAAAAAATGCCGACATGGTATTGGAAATCAATGCGGCCGGCTACAGAAAACCCATTGCAGAAGCATATCCTTCAAGAGAACTTTTAAAAGAAGCCTTTAAACTGGGTATTCCTGTTACTTTCAGCTCTGACGCCCACAAACCCGAACAGGTAGCAATCTTTGACAAAGAAGTCACACAGCTTGCCAAAGATATCGGCTATTCAGAGTGTGCTTACTTTATAAACAGAGAGCGAAAGTTTTTAACTTTTTAATTTTTTGTATTGACAACCCACATAGAAAAAAGGTCCAAATAGTTCCAAAAAGATTCTATATATTTGGGAGAGATGCCTTCTTCTGCAAGCGCACTCAAAAGTGGAATGTAGAGTTCCAGCCAGACTTTTCGTGCATTTTCATCTATGCGAAAAGGCGCATGACGCCCAACCATTTGATGTTCTCCCCTTGTTTGCGTAAAATAATCAGGCCCTCCTGAAATTTCTATCAAAAAATCCGCTGCATGTTTTTGTGCCTCTGCAAAATCATCATCATCAAATA